>NZ_MKIE01000004.1 GCF_001855385.1 Andreesenia angusta
ATAATCTTCACATACTTTAATTTTAATCTCTTTGCTATATTTAGGTGTTCTGCTCATAAAAAAATACCTCCAAGTAGATTATCTAATTTTAATTAATTAGACTGTCCACTTTGGAGGTATCATATCATTTCAATCGTTCAGGCTTTTACGACTTTTTATGGTGGAGGCGGGGCGTACCAGTCAATAGTCACAATAGATATAACTCGATACAGACACAAATAATATCTGTGTCGAGTTTCTTCCTATAATATGTGCTTTCCAATTATCCTGTCTAGCTTGCGGATATCTACACCCTTGTTTAAATTCAGCTTGAACTTGCCTGCTCTAGTCCATAGTTCAAGCTCCGCATTAAAGTCCAGTAGCCCAGCATTTTCGCTTGAGTACATTACGATGGACTTGAAAGGTATCGTATATACCTCTACCTTCTTCCCGGTTATGCCTTGCTTGTCTGCTATTATGATTCTCTTGTTTGTTATTACTGCTACGTCTCTTATAGTCTTGTATGCTATTTCTGGAACTTCTCCATCTACAAGGATCTCTCCTATTTCATTCGGAATCCCTGTCTCCCCTGTAAAAGTCCATGTCATTATTGCTCCTAGTTCTGCCATTATGTTACCCCCTGATTTTAGTTTCTATTATCCTAATTTGATTATATCAGAATATTAGATTAAAGAGGACTCTACATAATCTAATTTATATAGCATGTCCTACGACTGTTTAGCTTTTCAAGAAGATTCTTCTATTTAATTTAATCCTTTACTAAAGTGTAGACTTCCGTATTGTTTACAACTTCTTTCTTAACTTTATGCATATCATTTTGATAACAAATTAAATATTCATCTGCACCTCTCACTTTCCACACTTCCCTTAATATCTGATTCTCACCTACACATATAACTTTTTTACCACCTTCTGCTCTTTGTATTTCTTTATTTTCTTCTCCACTCATTGTAATCGCTCCTTTCGTATAATATTGGCTATTTACTTATATCCTAATTGTTCAGCTTTATATTATCTAAAACAAAGTCTAAATCCAAGTTCAAGTTAGTATAGATTTTGTACTTGAATCTAAAGTTTCAAGTTTACAAGCGAGTACTCATCTTCATATGACTCTTCTATAAACTTTTTAATTTCACTGTAGTCTTTTCCCATACAGTCTATTCTAACGTAACTTTTACCTTTCTCGCCCAAAACACTTTCTAAAACTTCTTTAGCTTCATAATATTTGCACTCGACAACATGTTTTGAGTCTATATTTTTCTTATCTAAAATCATATTGTAAGGTTTTTCATACATCATCTTTGTTCTGATTTCTTCTAGTCCAATATTTTGAATACATTTATAATTATATATATCTTTAATTATTGGCTCTATATTTTCACCTTTTTTAAGCATAATTTCAATCATAATTAAAAATAAATCAATATCTCTTCCAACACTTTCTACAATTTCATATATGATGTCTATAGCTTTAAAAACAGATTTCAAGGTATCATATTCTTTATCATTAGCTAAAACTTTGTCGCCAAAGCATACTTCTATTAGTTTATAGTATTCTCTTTTTTCTAATAAACTTAATTCTTTCCTATTAACTTTTTTTTTCAGTATGCTTTGAATATTTTTATTATGATAGACTATATATATAGCCGTATATAATTTATTTATATCACTACTCATTTCAAATGTTAAACACGATTTTTTTAATAAGGTATTTATTCTTTTTATTTTTTGATATTCTGAGTCAAAATTTACGTCATCTCTACCTATCTTGAAATTACTTATTTTTTCAGTCATAAAAATTAGCTGATCCCTTTTAACTTTTTCGTTTTTATTATAATGAGTACCCTCTTTTCTATTCAAAACCAAACCCACCTTACGTTTACTTTTTATTAAATATAAATCATATACATAATATCATATTTTATCAAAAAATAAAAAAAGAACCAAGGTTTCCCCTGGCCAATTTACTTACTACAGCTACAATTCGACTTCTGACTATTCTCTACTGCCTTTCTTGTAAGATTATTTATCCTTACGACCTCTGCTCTCGTACACACATTATTATGAGCTCTACTCATTATGAATGGTACTCCATTAGCTTCCAGGTATCTATTCAATTCCTCGAAGTCAGGATTTACCCAATGCTCTCCTTTGACCTCTCCTGGAAACAATATCGAGCTTACCTCTTTAAGTACCTTGGTCGTGATTGCTCTGTCTCTCTCATCTAGTATCTTGTCTAGTTCTTCTCTAGTCATATCTATCTCATCCTTTCTATTTATGTTAGGCTTGATCTTTAAATATTTCAGTATCCCGATTGCTTGAAGCTCTGCTAATCTGTCCTGTTCGTTGGCCAAGTATGCCGAGTCTCCAACGTTAGATATAAAGCCCATCTCTACAAGTACGGCCACCATATTAGTCTCTCTCAAAACTGCAAAATCAGCATATTTCACTCCCCTGTCTACCGGATTTATCTTCTTCAACTCATCGAGAATACTTCTAGCAAGTGCTCCACCATCTCTGCTTCCCGGATAAGCAAAGGCCTCTATCCCTTCTGCAAACATATGAGCCGCATTGCAGTGCTTTGATACAAATATATCTGCTCCCCATGCGTTCGCTTTTCTCGCCCTTTCGGACAGAGAAAGGAACCTGTCATCTGTTCTCGAATAAGCTACTTCTACTCCATGCTGCTTAAGTATTTCACCAGTTTTCAGCGATACATTCAAAGCCACATCTTTCTCTTTGAGATTTCTTCTTCCAAGGGCTCCGGGGTCATGACCCCCGTGCCCTGCATCAATCCAAACTTTAGGCATTTCTATTCCTCCTCATTTTTGCTTTTCAAAATTTCAACGCCTCTTACAAGTACGCTCGGTGGATCAAGCCCCATTTGTCCAGCGTTTTCTATTATCGACAGTGTTTCATTTACTATGAATGCTATTATAACCCCATCCCTTATGAAGTCAGAGCCCACAACCGAATCAAGTCCATGAGCTACTAGGACAATTAGGAGCATTACACCCTTTTTACAAAGCCCCTTAAAACCTACCTTAGAAGATGCTCCTCCACTTTCTGTTTTGGGGCTCTTTTTAAATACTATTGCCAAAATAAAACCAGTTACATAGTCTACGGCCATAAATAGTGCTAATGTTGCTAACGCTTTGTCCCAGCCTCCTAATGAATGTGCAATAGCGCTTCCGATTATTCCTGCAATGTATAGTAATTCTGTTTTTACTAAGTTTATTTTCTCCATTCTACACCCCTTATTTTTGGCATAAAAAAGAGAGCCTGTTGGCTCTCGATTTGAATATTATTTACTGCAACTTTTGTTTCTATTACACTGTATATTCATTTATTCTTTAAACAAGCTTTTATATTCTCTTTTAAGAAAGTCTATAACCTCTATACCACTTTCTTGTAACACTTTCAAATGTGTTTTATCATTTTTTTTTAAATAGTCTGAATTAAGATATTTTCTTGTTTTACCATCATCGCTTATAGGTAAGTCAGCAAATATCTGACTCTTATATTGTTTTATAAGATCACTACCTTCTATATCCTGTTCATATGTTTTTAGCTGCATACAATCGCTACTATCTACCAGATATCCGATTTTATATTTATTGATTGAATTATTATTTAAACTTGAAGTATATGGAGTTATCCTACATATAAAAGGTCTGACGTCATGAATCATGCAACCTTTTTCATCTCTAAAAGGACATAATATGTCGTTATCTATATTATGTCTTAAAACTTCTTTTATATCTTCATCAAGTTTTTTTATATGACTTTTTATAATAGTAGACTCAGAATTTAAAATCATTGTGGTAGAGTTTATACAACACTGTCCTTTATTTTTACAGGGACTGCATTTTTCCCAGTAAGGATCTTGAATTCTTAGCTTCTCTTGATATTTATCTAGTGTACGATAAAGCTTTAACATCTCTTTCTTTTTAATCAATGAAATCATCCCTTTTACTTTATTGTAACACAAAACTGGTTACCACATAAATACATTTTTCAATATTCTAATTCAACTTATTCCTAGCTTTAAATATCGTCTCCTTAGCATAAAAACAACACCCTTCAAGCATATACTTATGCTACCATCAGTAATACCAATTTATTTTAGTCAACTAATCTTATCGGCCTAAGCTACTATCTCCCCTGTCAGCAGATACTCGGCCACTGCTATTCTATACTCTTCCTCTACTACAGACTTCGTACCTCCCTCTACAGGCTCCAGATCATATCTCTCTAGCCTAACCAATGTTGCATAAGCTTTTATCTTCCACGCTTTCATTTTTAATTCCTCCTATTTTTCAGTTGTATTTAGTGTTGCTAAGTTCGCAACGCCTTCTTCTATGGCCGCTATTCTCGAATCAAGACTCAGTAGAGCCTCCCAAATGTCAGCTTGTTTCTTGTCTTGATTGCTTATTTCTTCATCCTTTATATCAGATAATGATCTTTCGTTTATAATTTTCATAGCCATTACTCAAAAGCACCTCCAAATCCGTCAAGTATTATTTGACTTGTAGCTGATCCCTTCTCTATAGTAAATCTAACACTTATACCCCACTGTAACGCTGTCTTTATATCGTTGATGAAATTATAGTGTCTATTTATAAGAACTTGACTCGTTATATCCTCCCATGTCGGAACTGCATCAAAAGCATTGTTACAAGCTTCTACTTTTGCTGTTGCTCCTGTAGGTATGGTCCATGTTGGAGAAACCAGTATCTTTGTGGCTTTTATATCTGTAGCAAAAGGTGTTTTCAACTCAAACTTAATTTTGTCATCTGTCCTTGTGAAAGTGTAAATCCTAACTGATGAACCACCTCTGGCATCTACAGCTTCAATTCTAAGAGAGTGTGTTCCTACAGCTAGTTTAAACCACTCGCTTTCAGGAATGGTCAACGTATAATCCGTATTAGGTGTAGCTGTAAAAGTTCTTATTACTACATTGTCTATTTTTTCTGTAACTGTGACTGCATCACCCTCATTATCGCTTATCTGATACACTTGACTAGGTACTATGGACAAGACTCCTAAATCCTTGTCGATATCGGATATACTCGGGGCTGTATTAGTCTTTGTAAAGGTATAGTTTCTATATGCTACACCACCCGCTCCATCATTGACTTCAATGGTTATTGTATTTATAGAGTTTAAATTCAAAGAGTCAAATAGAGCTTTTGTTATATCAAGATTGATATCTGTGGCTTTAGGTGCATTACTTATAGTTCTTAGTATTGCTCCGTTAAGCTTTTCAGTTACAGTCAAATTATTTGTAGCATCAGTATCGCTAACTTGGTAAGCAAAAGAAAAAGGAGTATTCTTGTCTCCTAAAGTTGCATCGGTGCCACTAACTGTAGGTATTGTGTTTACCAATATTCCCTTTACGTACCAAAACCCATCCGTATGCCTACCATCTTCCGGATAGGTTCCATCTTCTGCGATTATGTTTGACGTAACCAGACCTGCTTTCACGTAACCAGTTGGGCATTCCCAAACGTCCGCACCAATATGAGGAGCCCCATAAAGAGACCTCTTGAAGCAAGTAGAAAAGTATGAGTTTGCTTCTATCCAAAATTTATTATAATTACTAGGGTCAGTAATCAGCCCGCTAATAGTAGTCGCTTTTGGTCCCGTTCCGATAATTTTTCTCAAGTTAGAATCATAAGTCCAACTATCATATACTGTTATTGCATAATTATTATCAGCAGTCCAACCCTCCTGTCTATTTTTGAATACTGGAGGTCCAATATTTACTAATACAGAGTTGTATTTATTGTAGTAATACTTAGCCATAACTATATCACCAACCTTTTATTATCATAATCAAACACACCATTAGACAGTATGATGTCATCTAGCGTATCAAAGTTCTCGACAAAAATATTGTGAAAAAATCCGTTTATATTAGCTCCCTTAAGTACAGCCACTTCCACAGCCAGACGACTGATTAAATCTCGATTCTCATTTGAAAATCTGCTATTAAAGAAAATACCTTCCTCCATATGATTTAAGTTCCTTGCATTTACAGGTGTTCCTTGTTGCAGTATATCTCCCTCTTCTGGAATATGAGTGACGGTTCCATCTTCGTTTTGAACTTCTTGAAAAGTTCCTGGGCGCTCCACAACATGGTCTTCCCATAAAGTTTTCTCATAGTAATACCTATCAGACATTTTATCCCTCCATTACTTTTAAGCTGAAAAACAGTAAAAGACCTTTCGATATATCCTTTTGAATATTCTCAGGTCTTTCAATCAAAACTTTATTTGACTTTGAAATCAGCTTTATATTACTTACGTCATTTATAAAAGTATCATCTAGAAGCACATATGCCTTTATAACCCCCTCTTGTGTCGAGAGTTTGTATATTTCAACCCTTTGCTCAGTGCTATTAGCTTCTATAGTCACATGGCTTATCAAATCCTTTATAGCCTGAGTTATTTCAGCCAGACCTTCTTGTGTTATCATCTCTAAACCTCGCTTTCTGCGGCGAATGTACCCGCCATTTTATACTTCTGAACATTTGTACTATCCTTAGATTGAACTCTCAAGTTTTCGCTTAATCTAGCTCCCTGTGTTGAATAATCTGGCTTAATTCCACATAGGAAAGTCCCGCACATATTGAATGGATATTCATAATCTCTTATTTCAGGCTGTATTCCAATTTTGGTTTCGTATTCAACGCTAACTATATAGTCAAGGTGTGCTGGCATGACTTCTTTCAACGCTCTGTCTAAAGCCTGTAGATACCGCACATCATTCCTCGTATCTTTAAAGATTATTGTAATGATATACGCACCCTCTGCATGTTCTGCTATGTCTACTTCTCCACCTGAAAAAGAAGCGGCGATACTTTCTAATCGCTTTGGTGTAATTGTGCCGACACCTCTGTATTTGCTTAGCAAGGCCCCTCTTCGCAGTTCTAAAGTTAGGTTAAGATTACTTATATCCAGTATTTTTTCATACCTTTCGATATTTGTATCAGACACATTATTTATAGTGAAATCATTCATAACCTGATTGGTCTTATTTTCAAGGTCAACCAAGCCTCTATCCAACGCTTGGAGTATATCCGATATTATACCTATCTCTGCAAACCGTTTCGGTATTTTTCTAGACAACTTCGCCATTTATCATCAACTCCCCGAGTATAGCTATTTGTTCTTCACCTATAGCTATGTTGTCAGAAGCTATGTTAAGCGTAAGGCCTGTATAGTCAGCCACATCTTCCACGATCAGAGTAAGGTATCCTATCTGAGCATAAGACACTACCTGCTTGTCAGAATATCCTATATTCCTGAGATACTCGACTAAATTCTCTTTTATGCCCCCATTCACCACAGACGCCACAGCGCCATCTTTATAAGTAATATTCATAGCTATATTCACAGAAACTTCTATAGCGGTGCTGATAGTCACCACCGCCCCAACAGGGGCCTTACCTTCTCCCATTCCATCTACGGGGTCTATCGTCTGTTTAAGCTCAGAGAGCACTTCAGGGCTTGCTGTTCCGTAGTCTCTATTCAGCACTGATACTTTTACAGTTCCAGGACCATTCCAAAGCGGATAAACCTTCACTTTCCCAACATTTACATTTTCCCTTGCCCACTCTTCATAGTGATACTTGTTTCCGGAAGTGATAGGCTTTCTGATATGGAAAAGGACTCTATCTCTAAGTGACTCGTCATCCTCAATATCCGCCCCACCTTCAAGTGCTGACAAGTTCGTCACACTCTTCAACCCTTCTTGGGCATTATCTATCTTTGTTATTGCTCCTATAGGTACATTGCCTTTAGTTCCCGAATCCATGCACCGAACTTTAATAGTAGCTTTTCCATCTTTAGCTATTATTCCAGTTCCAATAGTTGAGAATTTCAGGGTATCCGAACTCAAAACAACCCCAGAATCAATTAAAGCTCCCGGTGTTCCAGTAAATTCTACCTCTCCTTCGGATGACAGCGCATTTTTTCTTGTTATATTGTGATCTAAAGCCTTTCTGTCAAGACCATCATTTACCGCAGTATCTATATACGCCTGGTCCTCAATGTACTTAAGCTGACTATAGTAGATTTTGAACTCTCTTGAAACTGATTGTATAACATCCATGACGAACGTCCCCTCTATCAAGCTCGCTGGATTTTGTATATAGTTTTTAATCCTTTGTAGTATATCGCTATAGGTGTACATTTACCTCTATCACCTCATCTTTGTAGATTGATTTCACTCTGACATTTGCGATTACTTTACTGCCTTCAATCTCTATGTCTACTTTCTCTACATTGGTTACATATGGATTCACCATTATAGCCTCCACTATATATCGCCTTATCTCAGACTTTTTTATGTCTAAACTCATAACTTCTCCCATGAGCTCCCACACATCGCACCCAAACTGGGAACTATAGGCCTCATATCTATTTCTCTCTGTAACCAAGGCCTTGAAAAGCCATATCTTTAAAGCTTCATTCCTATAGACATATTTAGGTCTTCCATCTTGCAGAATCAGCTCGTTTTTTGAAAAGTCATAGGCATATTCACATAATACAGGCAATTCCTTGTCTAAGTTCAAATTTAAAACCTCAGCCTGCATAGAGCCTGGAAGATTGCTCATTAAGCCCCACCTCCTATTTTCTTGACTCTGTTGAACACTATAAAGTTGTCTCCTCTGTCTACTACAGATACCAAGTCTCCGAGCTTCAATTCTATGATTCTATCATCTGCTCTGTTCACCAAGTCGTAAGGTTCAACTATAGCCTCCACATGATTTACTACGCTTATTGTGCTTTCTTGAACTATTTTGAAATTCAAAGGGACAAAGATATTCCAGTGTTCACTTGAATACCTCTGCCCCTCTATCTCTATAGCAAGTGGACTAAGACTCACTATAACAGCTATTTCTATAATATTTCTGCTCGGCCTTGGCCTTGGTAGATTCTCAAATATTTGTTCTAAGCCTCTCATCCTAACCTCCTATATATCTTTTCACCATGAATATATCCTTCTGAAGATTGTCTTCTCTACAAGGTTTCCCCTCTATATTGGTATGATATATTCGGCCATTTCCTACATATAGCGCCACGTGGCGCCCACCATTTGAAAACACAAGATCCCCGGGCTTTAAGTCATTCTTGGAAACTTGAACAGTCGCTTTGCTACTTCTCTGCGCCCCTGTATATGATCCTATATCAACTCCATATGCTCTGTAGAACACAGCTCTCACATAAGAGCTACAGTCGTAGTAGGTTCCTCGTGCTGTACTTGTCCCAAGACCATTAGGACCTATATTTGCTGGTCTTAGCTTCATGCTATAAGGAAGGCCGAAGTACTCTCGAGCTATACTAAATAACTTATTATTGTCAGAGGATACCTGCCCATTAACTTCCTTGCCTCCAAGCCTATCAAAGTATCCCCTAGCAGGCACGATTCTTAATCTTTGTATCATGCTTGGAGTGTCCGCAGATGCTTCGTATATGTCGTGGAACTGCTTTGTCGCAGTATCTACGGATGTGCTATTCTTAAATCCTTGTAGGCCACCCTTGAATCTATTTGCATAGTAAGGCTTTTTCATCTCTAAGTCTATATATTCCGCCTGAGTCATAAGGTCCCATTCATTCTTTCCACTGGCCTTAGCCCAGGCAACCAACTCTGCCCATCTCTGGGTCAAGGTCCACTGAGCAAGACCTCTTCCGGCACCCCCACCTGATTGATGGCACTTCGGGTCCAACTTGGACTCCTGATACAAATTTCCCAGTATTCCAGCTGTAGCCTCCTTGCTATATCCTCTACCTCTAAAGAAGTTCCAAAGCTTAACTTCGTTAGAGCTTCCACTAAGTGGCGCGAAAGATCCATCGCCGCCCTTAGTTGCTTCTTCTTTCATTTCATGCTCGTCCATCACATTTTCATAGCTCAAGTCTAGATCCACTGTATGAATTCCATTCTCCAAGCTATGCTTGTCACTTTCTATATATAGCTGCTCTGCTTCAATCATGCTAGTCTTCAACTTTACTGAATAGCCAGTCCTCAACCTCCAGTCTCCGATACAAGAGCATGTAATGTATTTCTTTCCACTACATAGCTCTATATTTTCCTTAGCAGTCTCTCCACTGCTGGATTGCTGAATTTTCTGTATCAATCCATATTTGTTTATATCTTCACTGCTTGATCTATCGCTAACAACTGTACCTTCGTCATTTATCTCAACAACCTTATTTACAAGCGTTTCAGAACTGTCTTCATAAGACACAGAGTCTAGAGCTCCAGGGACTTGCTGTTCTGAGTATTTAAGGATTAGCCCATCTACCAAATCTCCCTTCTCTATCATGTCAACTTTCCCATTGTTTACAACCGGATAGTATACTTTTCCAGTCTCTTTTTTTGCCTCCGTATACGCAGACATCATTATTTCATAGCAAGTCTTTCCTCTGCCATTTAGCTTTACGGTGACTCCGGTAGGAACTAACTTCCCAGCTTTAAGCCCAATCTCTTCTATAACTTGCTTTGCTACAGACTCGGCTGTTTTTCCCACAAATACACTATCCTTGCTTTCGCACTTATTCATGTAAATCAAAGGATCGTAACAAGTAAGCTGTTGAACTGTACTAGTGTCATCTAGTTTTTTAATCCAAACAGTTCCCCTGTAGAACTCTTTTCCCTTATCATCGAGTACTCCTATGCTATCCCCTCGCTCTATATCTACATTCGGAGCATAATAGTCCACCCCCTTCCTGATTACACTTATATCTAGAACCCTAGCTACTTGACTCAGAGCTCCTGATATTATAGTTTGGCCATCCACTAAATCTGTAATATCCAGTGGAGATTTTTTGCGTCTATACAGAATATATCTCATTACTTTGTCACCCACTCTAGTTCTACAGGCCTTTCTCTAAGTCCAGTGTCCTTGTCTATTGTCCGACCAGAACCCCCTACCTCAGAAACGTTCAAGAATCTGTATTCCGAAAGCTCCAATGTATAGTAAATATCTCCTGTACCATCTCTTTGCTCATATGTGAAGTTCTCTATAGCAAAGGCATCATTTATATCTGTCTCAGTTATAATAAGCCTTATTGGGCGATTACTGCCCTTCCACTTCTTTATCATATGAACTAGAGACCAAGGATCTACATGTGGCTTATAGGTACAAAATGGATACGTCTGATTCGGAAAAAAGCTCTCAATCGTTATATGCTTCAGCCCTGTCCTACCTATCAGCTTCATGTCCCCTCTTTCAAAGTTACTGAATGTTTCATTGTTGTGCCCAGTACCCAGTCCCCAACCTTGAGGATTTACAGGCAATTGCATTACATCTTCTCTATTGTTATAGCTTAGTATATATTTTTGCATACCAAACCTCCTAAGCCATATTTACTCTAAGCTTTCTAAGCTCTCTAGCTATTTCTCTTCCTACATCTGGACCAGTTTTATTTGCCCCGTTTACGTGTATTGTTATATTCATCTCTACGTTATCCCTGCCACCATCTTTAGATGCTTCTCTCTCTAATATGGCCTTTGTAGTAGCGTGAGGATATATTCTAGTTCCGTTAGGGAGATCTGCAATCTCTCCTCCACGTTCATTTATCATGGTTAGTCCTCCCGACCAATGGTTCGTACCATTGGCGTTTTCTCCTATTCCAAGCTTATCCGCTACCCAGCCTCCAATATTGCTCAAACCATCTATAAAGCCTTTAACTTTGTCTGTTACGGTGACTACTGCATCTGAGAAGGAACCTAGTTTATCATTTAGCCACCCCAGTACTGAATTTATCTTATCTCCTATCCATTCAGCAAAGATAGTTATCACAGGAACGACATTGTCGCCTATGAATTTTGCCAGTGTTGAAAAAATAGGAACTACGATACCACCTATAAAAGTGGATAGCATTTCAAAGGCTGTAGCCAAAATAGGCCCAGCTACCGTAGCTATTGTTGTTATAACTGGTATAACTGTGTCAGCTATAATCCCCACCACTGTCTGAATGACTGGAACTACACTTTCTTGGACGAATGAGGCTATCGAGCCCATGACATCCTTAAATACTGGGAGAGCTGTTGAAGCTAGGTTCTGAAGTGGCGGTATAAGGGGCTCTAGGAAGGTCTTTACTTGACCAAAAGCAGGCCCAATAAATCCTATTACACCCTCTATTACTCCTGGAAGCTTTTCACCTATCTGTTCTGATATCGGTATAAGCTTTCCAAGTGCTGGAGATACTGCATCCAGTATTTTTAATCCCGCATCAGACATCCCTGATTTGACATTTCCCATTACTGTTGAGAACTTCCCACCAGTAGTCTGAGATAGCTTTTCAGCACCGCCACCGAATGTTTCTCCTACAGTTTTTCCAGTGTCTTTATTCTTAATTTTTGTCCAGTCTCCTCCGGCCGCCTTTAGGTCTTCTTGAGTAACTTTGAACCCAAACTCTTTAAGTCGCTCAAACTCACCAGATTGAGCGTCGGCTATTGCTTCCATACTATCTGACAAACTTTTTCCGGGTGTAAGAGCACTCATATCTTGACTCAGCTTGACCAAATCCATAGCTTTCTTGGTGTCCCCGCCTGCTATTCCTATAGCCCTAGTCCCTGCACTCACAACCTCTCCTGTTTCAAAAGGAGTCTTGTTAGCCTCGGTTCTAAGCTGTTTCATATAGCCATCAGCAGCCTTTTTATCTCCTCCAAGCCAGTGCTCCATACTAACTTTTTGCTGTTCTAGCTCCAAGCCACCCTTTACCATTCCTACAGCCCCACCAACTAATGCAGCTCCACCTGCTAATGCAGTCCCTGCAACACCAGCTTTAATGCCACCACCCAGTCCAGCCATTAGACCACCTTTGCCATCACTAGAGTCTTTAACCAAACCCTTGCCATTTACCTTTTGGCCGTCTCCCATATCTATGTCTATGACATGCTTCTTTCCAGTCATTTTCTTTAGTTCTTTTTCGAGAGTTCTAGCTTCTTTTTGAGCGGCTTTGATGTCAGAGTTGGATATCTTTGCAGTTACGTTGAATTTATAGTTTTTACCCGAAAGCTTATTAATAGCCTTCTCAGTTGTCTTTACTTTATCCTCTATTTTATTCCAGCCTACAGCTTCTCCTTTGACTTTGTGAGTCTTTGAAATCGCTTTGAGTGCTACCCCAAGCTTTCCACTTGCCCCCTCTGCTTTTCTAAAAGCATCAGTAGTTTCTTGCATAGATGATTTCATCTTTTTAAAGCTGCTCTGAACACTTTGAGCAGGCCTTGAAAAGTTATCTTTTAAGGATATCGCCGATTCAATAGCACTCATCCCCTCACCTCTTTTTGTTCGTATTCTAAGGTGATACTAGCTTCATATATCGCTTTTTCCCAAGGACTTAGATTTAGGGCATAATCAAGTGTATGCCCTTTCTTTAGTAGCTCGTGTATAATCACACAGTCCAAGTCCTTGCGCATTAGTTTTTTATATCATTTACCAACTTCGCCGATTCATCATTAAACCCTGCTGATGAGCTTAATAGCTCTGCTATATTGTGTATCTCTCCTGGAAGAAGCAGCTCCCGAACTATCTCTATTGGCGTTGCAACTCCGAAAGCCTCTTGCAATTCTTGATTCCTCAGATTAGGTTCTACCGAGCAGTTGAATACTAGAAAATCTTGGGCCCTTCCTGAGTACTCGTTTGCATCCATAAGATCTTCAGTTGTTGGTGTTTTAAAAATCATAACTCCAAGCTCTGAAACTTCTATACTTATATTCTTTGTCTTCTTTTTTTCTATAAGACCTTTCTTGGCAATAAGATCCTTAGCTGAAAGAACTGATCTCTTATTTAGTTCTGTTTGTAAGTTTTTGTCCATATTTAAATCCTCCTTAAAGTATCGCTTCTGCTATCTGTGCATCCGATGGTGTAAATCCGAAAGGAAACTCTTCTTTAGTTACTGCTCCGCGTTCGAACCCAGTAAGTGAAAACTCATTAAACCAGACATTAGAAAGATTAGTACGCTCTATCTGTCCCCCTACTGCATCTTTATCAGCATTGGCTACCGATAGGGTGCTTCTGAAGTCTTTTCCGTCCCTTACTGCCTCTAATAGCTTCTTCTTTCCTCTTGAGTAAACATGTTTAACTATAAGAGTTCCCTCTCCCTTGTAGCTATGGACCTTGGAGTCTACGTCCATTCCGAATATTATCTCCTCTCTATTTGCTATTACCTTTGCATTAACCGATTCAACTTCCATTATAGGTTCTCCGTCCCAATGCACTGTTCCATGGGCTCCACTTAGAACCCGGAGACCTCTTAACTTATCCGACATTGTTTAATCCTCCTTATATAGCTACATTCAAGAACAAGTCTTCCATAGCATCCACTAGCTTTATCTTTCCTGATACAAATACCTTAGAGCCACTAGGATACATTTTTATAGCCTGTTCTGTCATATCTATCACATTTTCACCTTTTGATATGCAGTACTTTCTCTGCTCTTCTAAGTCTATATCTACATAGTTGTTGTAACTGTTTTCTAGAACATTCCCCTCAAGCTCTTTGAAGTAGATGCCATTAATATTCGCTAGGAACAGCTGCTTATTCTCGTAGCTGTTTATTATCTTTCCTACATAATAGTCAAAGAACGTGTCTCTTATATCGTCCTTTATCATGTCCATCCCTTCGATGATCTTAATCTTGCTGAAATCCTCTCCGATATTGGCTGTATAGGTAGTAAGTGTGTTTACCGCCCTGGCTATCTTTATCTTCTCTCCGTCGTTTACGAGAATTAAAGAGCCTGCATTTATAGCTGCATCTGGATCTGAGTACTCCGATATTGAAGTCACCTCAGGTAGCACGTAAAAAGTGGCACTCCTTTCAAGGCTTAACCCCGCAAGTATACCTGCTATACGTCCTGTGTACTCTTGTCCTGTGTAGTCTATGTCTCCCACAGTAACTCTAGTCATGTCAAAACTTATAACTCCTCTGTCATCGGCTACTTGCTGATTCGTAACCAGCTTCACAGTCTTTTGCTTCACGTTTCTTTCACTCTTTATGAAACTGACTAGAGCAGCGTTGTCTATCGAAGCTCCTCCTGGGTAGCATATATAGTTGTATTTTTTGTTGGTTATCCTAGTGACTAAGTCCTGTAATGTTCCTGTTGTAGGGTCCATAGTTTCAACTATGAGTTTATATGGCGCTCCCATCATAACCTGAGATATATACTCATAGTTTTTTGCTGTAAAATCGCTTGAATTTACATCTATCAAGGACGAGTACTCGAAAGTCCTCTTTGACGCATTGGTACTGTCTTTCAGTATCATAAGTACAATACCTCTGGCACTTCTCTGTATAAGTGTAAGGCCTTTAGATGCAAAATTTATCTGCACCTGAGGCATACCTATTGTTGGCATTAAATCACTCCTATTCTATTTGTTCTTCTCCATCTACAAACAATCGCTCCATAAGCTCTAGTGTCTTTCCGCTTTCCCAGTCCACTTCGGGTTTACCTGTGTCTACCACAGTGATAGTTCCATCGTCATTTACTATTATTTTCTCAAAGGTGTCGAAGAAATCAAATGTCACCAGATAGTGAAGGTCTTTGTCTATGATCTTCACCTCAGGACTTTCATTCATAGTTATGTGTCTATCTTTTATCTTAAAAGATGGCATGAAAAGAGAGGTGAGCTTTTCAGCTGCCTCTAGAGACTCCCTTGTATTTGATTCAGACAAATATACTATGTCCAGTTTAGCTTTCCGATTTATCACTTTTTCTGAAAAGCCGACTGTATTATATACGACAAGCTGTATATTGAATGCTGGCACTACGAGACTCTCTATTGTGTCCCTGTATACTTTTGACATAGGGAATGTAACTTTCAAAACCCTCGCTATTTCTTTATATATATCATTCACTGTAATCATACATATTCAAGCCTCTCTTTAGCTCTTTTAATGGCTCTAACCATAGCCGGCTTTAGCTGCTTTTTCCCAGCTTCTTTGCCTTTTTGCATGAAATAGAAACCTTTTATATATCTCTTCACCAGAGTCTTTCCTAGAGCCGGAATATACTTCCCAACTTCCTGACGGTGACCGTACTCCACGTGCGGTGCATATTCAAGATTTGAATACAAGACCGCCTTGTAAGTTTCACCTTCTCTCTCAGTTCCATCAAATTTAATCGAACGCTTTAATGTCCCTGTAGCATAAGGCGCTTCATCTCTAGCGATATCCCTCATTTCAAAACCAACTTCATCCATACCTTTTCGTATCTCTTCATCAAACACTATGGCTATTTTAGCAAGTCGCTTTTCTTCCTCATCCCAGCCTTTAGAGCTGAACATTAGGCATTCCCCTCTCTTATTAGAGGTATCTGTCCATGAGATGCAAAGTATATTCCCTCCCCCGCTATGAACTTGTATGTTCTGTCTTGAACGGTAGCCACAACTTTATCTCCAGCCTTAATAGATATGTCTGGTTTGACATATAGCTCAGCTAGGTATGCTATGGGTTGGGTTAAGTCTTTGATCCCCTCTGTAGAGCCTCTAGTAAAGTCTACTCCACATTGAATTGAATCATAGACAACAGCCTCGGAAAAACTGTCAAATCCATCTGAATCAGCTCCCGATAAACTCCTGCTGATAGTACAAATGTCGGTGTAAAGGGTAGCTAAAACTTCTGCCTCTGTCATATGAATCTCACTCGCTTTTCTTTCGTTACCTTGAACCTGTCAAGCTGTATCTGGTAGTTGGCTATAAACTCCGCACCACCACCAGTAAGTTTGTTGTAGTTAGACTCACTCGAAGAAGATTCATAGTTTATCTGCATACCGCCACGCTTAATGCTAGAAACGGCTCCTGTCTCTTCTCCGCTTTCGATGGCGTTTTTTCTAGTCTTAGCCCTGAACTCATCTGCTGTTATCTCGACTATTATAAGCTCAAGTCCTGAAGGAATGTCCTCTCTATTGCAATAGTTCAAAACCTTTTGCTTAACTATGTCCAAATAAAGAGACAGTAGCTCGTCTTGGCTACTGTCTGTGATATTTAGCAGTGTCTTTATTTTATTAATCATATGGCATCAGCCTCCTATCCTCTAGTTATAATTCTCGCTATCGGTATAGCCTTATGGTCTATATAAGACTTTGTATCCGCACTGTCGTTTACAAGCTCCCAGTTTGCCCCCATTTCCAGTTCAGCATCTGTAGGAGACAGTGAAGCCATAGAAGATTTAGTGAAGGATATCCCATAAGGTGCATAGCAAACCCTCTGTCTGCTATAAAGAGTATCCTGACCTCCATTTATCTTAGGATCTCTATCCATCTCGTATGGAACTTTAACTCCCGCATCGGTAAACTCAAATGCGCCCTCGCCTAAAATATATGTTGTATATTTGTCGTATGCTTCTGTGCTCACTTCGTAGTAATTTCCTATTTCTCCTACTATAGGATTATCCACAGGAGTATATATATAAGAGCCGGCACTTCCACTTCTAGTGTAGTAAGTTTTTGCATCATCTATAGCTACATCTGCTGTCTTAGCCCCTATAGCATGTACGTGTTCCACTGGCATAGAATCGTCTATTAGAACTGTCCTCCCATTGAGAGTGGCCAGTGTAAGATCCCTCTGAACCCCACTGCTGTCAGTGTACTTAAGATACTCTAATAGCTGCAAGTTCTCTAGATTGGTAGCCACTTGAGAGTGCATTACAGCCACTGAAAACTTAGCTTTGTTTTGCCCTACAGCTCTTTGAAGCGCCGTATTCAATGTAGTCGGTGAAAATGTTCCAGTTGGACTTGAGGAGATGTCGAATGTATGTCCGTCAACGAATTTCTTGTTTTCAGTTCCAGTCATTCCAAATACACCTTTTAGTATAGACAATAACAGTGTCTGGTTTATCTCATCCCAGTAGCTTGATATCTGCTTCGCAACATTGTCCATGAAGTCCACTCCGCCAGTTATATCGTAGCTGAAATCCCTTTCTATCCATCCTTTAGCTCTCCCAACTACTACTCTCGAGTGCGAATATGTTTTGGAAGTATCAGCCGTTATGTCGGTAGATCCGTCATAGTTTAGGGCTTCCCCTCCTATAGTTCCAAACAGAGGGACAGTCATATAGTTCCCGCCTACTTGGTCGCTCATCATATCCTTGAATTGAGGAGCCGCTTTTATAGCTCCCGATTTCAGGAGCTCATTTCTTTTGAGCTTCGGTATCGTATCTACATACTTTCCGAATAACTCTGGATTAAAGTTTTTCGAATCAAATTGTGAAGCTGCGAATAGCTGTAAATTGAAGCCTAATTTTTTTATTTTCATATAGTTTCATCTCCTAATTATTTATTTTGTTTTGCCATCATCTGTGAATATGTCAAATTGTCGTTTGATGCTCCACCCCCGGCTTTCGGTGGTTCTCCAGCAAGCTTCTTCAGTACTTCAGACTCAACGGCTTTATTGAAAGCTTCTTTGAATTGATTTATGTTTTTTAAACTTGATTCAGCGTCTACCCCTATTAAGAATGTAGCAAAATCTTGATCAAGTCCATTATCAGATAACTGTTTTCTAACTTCTAGATTAAGCCTTTCTTTTTCAAAAGCCTCTCTCTCTGCTGCGAACTTCTGTTGCTCTTTTTCAAACTCAGCCTTAGCTCTTTGATCTGCACTCATTTTTGCCAGTTTTTCAGCTTCAGCCTTTTCTTTTTCAAGCTTCTCCTGATACTCCTTCTCCCACTTAGCCTGCTCCTCTGCCAATCTTTTTGAAGCTATAGCTTCCGCCTCTTCCTTAGTGAAAGTTTGTTTTGGCTCCGGTTCTATATCTGAGGTCGGTTCCGGATTCGGTGCAGGGTCCGATCCAGGCTCTCCTCCAGGTTCTGCAAATAGCTGTAGATTGATTTTTTCTATCTTAGCTTGATTGTATTTCATGTACACTCCCCCTATTCTACGCCCATAGGCTTATTTCCAAGTTGCTCTTTAAAGCCCACAACAGGTAAAAGGGCATAATAAAAACAACCCCTTTTAGGATTGCTTTAAATGTTTATATTCAGTACAGTTCTATACTATCCAGTTGCTCTATGAAAGGCTTCCCTCCCACTATCATTTTCTTGAAAAGGTCGTCTAAACTTTTATCTTGCTTTCTTTCGAACTCAACTCGCGAATTTTACGATTTTTCAATCTCCGCCGCCTGTAGGCTTATAGTACCTACTGTGCCACTCTCTGTATCCCATATTCCTGTCAATCTCGATGTACTTACCATCAGACTGCTTTGAAAGCTTCGTGCCCTCTGACTGCTCGCCACCCTTCACTGTATAGGACCTGCAATTTGGATGTGCTGGAGGGTAGTTCACTCCCGTCTTGGCCTCGGATATCTTGAACTCCTCTCCGTCTAGCCTTTTGCATATATCAGATGTCTTGCTATCGAGATTGGCCCTGTATATATAGGTTTTTATTCCTAATCTCCTATACGCTTCAAGGTCGCCCTGTGTGGATGCATTCGCTATCTCTGTAACAACTAATCTTTTGGCATCTCTATACCCCACGCCCATTCGTTCACTAAGTTGTTCCGAAAGAAAAGCCACGCTCTTCCCTTCCTGAAGACTCTGTCCTGTCAATATTCTAAGCTGTCTCAGCAGTTCTCTTTTGTTGTCCCATATGGAGTCTGAAAAGTTTCTCCCTTTCCAAGGGGTCAATATAGCCTGCCTTATATAGTCTTCGTTCAGCTTTGCATAGTTCGTCGCTAGTGTGGCGCCGGTCATCTTGGCATCGGTAAAGAGCACAGCTGAGTAACTTTCCTCGTACACTTTTTTCATGCCTTTGTACAGAAGCTCTTCCTCTTCTATACCCATATTTATTATATGGGCTTGAATTTGAGCCTTCAGAGCTTCCAGCCTTGTAATTCTTGATCTCGAAGCCAAGGTTTCCAGTTCAAGTATCAGAGACTCTCTTTGAGTTCCCTCCGCTTTGTCTATCAGTTTCAGATAACCATCTATATCTCTGCGCCACTGTCTGTACTCAGACCCTTTTATAAGTTTACTGGCTTCCTTGTAGCTTAGATTGACCTTGCCCGCATACTTGGCATACAGGTAGCTTATATCCTTTTCTATGTTCGAAAGTGAGTCGGAGTATATTTCCTTTAGGAGCTTATTCAGATTGCCGGCTTCTAACATAGACTCGTCTATCCTCTGTCTTGACCTCTCATCCCAGTATTGCTGACTATTCTTCGCCATCTATACCGTCTCCGCTATTTTGAAACGCCATATCTATAGATGATGGTATTTCATCATCCAGCTCTGCAGCTCTTTTTTCAAGTTCAGCTTTTGGGTTTTCCACGAAAGGTATTTGCCCGACCAGCGTTTCTTTCGATGCAAACGTCGATAAATTTAGCAGTGTCTGGCTCAACTCGAACACGTTTTGCGGAAGGGTATTGTTGAACCGGACATCTATGCCCGTATAGTCGTAGTTTGCTCTTTTGGTGAAATTCAAGTAATTGCATATAAGCTCCATGCGCCTCTGTAGCCCCACCTTGAATTTCCGAGCCTTGTTCTTTCTGGCATTCTCAAACGGCAGCAGCTTGTACGAAAGCGAAACACCCGACATATTTCCCCCAAACTCTGTATCTGAAAGATCTGGCGTACTTGAAAACTTGTGTATGTCCTGTCGTATCCGCATCTTGAAGTTCTCCACCCAGGTATCGTTGACTGACTTTATCAGCCATGAAGCATTCGCTCCTTCTGGAAGCAACAGCACTCTGTCTTTCTTCATTCTGGTTATATCTTCTGGATCAGTATTTTCAGCTCCATGAAGTGCCAAGTAGGAGTCTGTAAATTGGTCCATATCGTTCATAGTGTCACTCTGAGCTCTGTCATATGCATCTATCAAAGCCATTACAGGCTCGAAATCTCCCAGTCCACTTTTGTTATTTGAATAAACACTCACCGGAACGTCGTTGAAGGCGTGCGGCCTTCTCCCTATAGGAGTTAACTCTTCAGCTCCATCTATCTGCTTATAGCTTATTATTTCCTTAGCTGTATATACATCTATTAATACGTCTTTATCTATAGCATAGTACCTCATAAAAAACTTTATATTGTTCTCCAGTGTATTGTCATATACCACAAAACTTTCAAGCGGACTTATCTCAGTCAGCCTTATATTGTTGAGGCTGTCTATATACTGAAGCTCGTATGCTATTCCAAGCTTTCCGGCCGTTGTAGCCAGTTCGCTATTGAGGGACTGTTCGTCGTTATAGTCGTAAAGCTCTGTGAGCTCATTTAAGAGCATTTCAGTATCTCCACTACCGTTCGTGCCTTCGTTCAGAGATAAGCCACCTATAGAGGCTTCTGTGGCTTCTACAGCACTATATGATACAGGATTGCCCACTAGATACCCCACATGCATATCTACAATGTACTTAGGATATGAGTTGACGAGCCTGTTGTCCGGCTTTTCAGTGTCCTTGGTCCCTTCTGTTATCGAGTGCAGACCCTTATAGTAGTTTTCCAGTTTCTGAAGTCTTGAGAGCCCTTTTTTATGCGTCTCTATCAGCTTCAATATTTCTTTACTGTCCAGATCTTCCTTTTCTGTTCTTATCATTTCCTAACCTCCAATTACAATCCAAACGATGACTTGCTTATCGTCTTTACTTTGCTGTCTTTCATGTCGTCTTCAAGCCCATACCTTACGCTGTCAATATAGTGATTGTCTCTGTCTGGGAAATTCACTTTGACCATTCCTCTGCTGTCAATATCAAGAGAGTAGTTTATAAACTCTCTAGCCGCATTAGGACACCTGATATCATCTATAATTATTTCCTCTAAACCTTGTAAGAACTTTATGCCATGCTCGATACTTCCTGGTCCTTTCTTTGCCCCTCTGATTTTAATCCCTTGTCTCGCTAAATCAGCTATAGATTTAGGTTCTGCGGAGTCTGCTATTATGACTCTGTTGTTCCAACCCTTATCTTGAATCATAGAGGCCAACTTATCGTTAAAAAGATTTATCTTATATATCTCTCCAAATACATAAAGCCTCTTCCTAGTGCTGTCGTAATGCATTCTGCTTACTGAGCACGGATCCACAGAGTATCCCCAGTCAAGTCCTGTACGTATTTTATCGAAAGTCTGTATCTCTGCATCAGATATAGCCCTAATTGACACATTGTTAAATACCTCTAGACCTGTACCTGTTTCCTCCCCAAGATACTCGTGCCTGTATGCCATCTCATTGACTTTCTTCAAGTGTTCGGCTTCAGCTATAAAAGTTTCTCCTAGCCACTCAGGTGGAACATCCAGATAGGTGCTATGATGCACATATCGGTCCTCTCTTGAGAGCTTTACCTCTTGATTCACCCATGACCTAGAGGATTTTGGAGGGTTATAAGTAAAGAACACCGTTCTTTTATGATTCCCTTCTCCTCTAAGGAGTGACTGCATTATATTTCTAATCTCAGCATAGTTCCTGAATTGGTCACACTCCTCGAACCAGCCATATTTGATATAGCCTTTACCCAGGTTTATAGACTTCACCTTTCCTGGGCTATCCGCCGCCTTGAACACTATCTTCTGTCCTGTAGGCTTATAGACAATCTGCATTGGAGACACATTGCATGTAAAGTAGCTCTCAACTCCAAGCTTATTTATTGCCCACTCTACTTGCCCATAGACTGTATCTCTCAGCTCATTCTGATATCGCCTGAAAACTACCGCATTAGCATTAGGGTCTTTGATTATGCCAAGTACTATCTCAATACCTACAAAAGATGATTTAGTAGACCCTCTTCCTCCCTTAAGCCAGTACTGGTTATGCTCTTCTTTCTTTATGGATTTATGAACCCTTTGAAAAGGCTTAGCTATTATATTACTAAGTCTCATCCTATTCATCTTCTATATCATCCAATATCTGAACTCCTAGCTCTCCCGATACATCCAATTTATCTGTGAAAATTCCGTATCTTTTCCCTAGAAGCTCTGCGGCCTTTATTCTATCTTTAGCTGAAGCCTGCTTTTTTATTATGCGAGCTTTGCTTTCAAAGTCCCCAAGACTCTCAACTACAACTGCATCTTCTTGAATTTCACCTCTCATCATCAAAGATAGAAACTCCTCTATTTCTTTAGCTTCAGCTATATTTGATTCTCTTATTTCTTCGAGTAAATTATCAATTGCTGATTTTATCTCAACTTTCTTCAACAATCGTTGTCCTTGGCTATATGCAGTTTTTTCGCTATATCCAGCTCTTATAGCAGCCTGCGTCGCATTCTTATCCTTTAGATATTCCGTTATGAATGTCCTTTGCTTTTCGTTAAATTTTTGAGTTTTCACACCACCACCCCATTTTTCCACACGAAAAAAGACACCCTTTCGAGTGCCTTTTTCTCTATTCAACTTTTTCCATGATACTATAATAACACAGATTTTCAGACCCATCGGTCACAAATCGGTCAGGATTCGTACAGTAATCGGTGGTTTATGACTCAATCGTGACTCATTCCTGACTCATTTCAAATTAATCCCCATTTATGCTATAGAGGATTTTCTTTATGGCGTTATTTCTAGTAGACTTACACCATCCTTCTGAGTAGCATACTTTAGCTGCAACTTTCCACCACTCAAGACCGTTTATGTAGAACTCCTCCACTATGACTCTTTCCATATCATTAAGCCCCTCTAGTGCATTGTCTATCATCTTTATCTTATTCTCTTCAGTAGCTATCCTTCTTTTTAGCCTCTCCTCCATTTGGATATTCCTTTCGGCTACATTCTCAGTAGCACTACTGAACTTATTGGTTTTTGAAGTAGGCTCTGTGTCGTACGATATTCCTGTCAAGCCATCTTCATATCTCAGGCTCTCCAGCTTTATCTTGTTGTTCTTTATAGCTGCTTTTATAACCTCATACTCTGAAAGTGTTTTCTCTAGATCCTTAGTTGTCATGTTGTACATTCACATTCCCCTTTCAACGTAAATTCCGGGTCTAAGATACAGACCCGGTTTACCTACTTTAAGTTTATAATGATATCCTTAGATTTTCTTTGACTAGCCAACTCACTCCTTATCGAACTTAATAGTAAGACTACTAGCCATAGTAGAGCTCTCACAGATAAAAGATATTCACCCCTTATCAGTAAGATTGAATATGTCAAAAGACCAATCGATACGGCTATCTCGTACAGGTCTATATTTCTAATTAACCCAAGTACCTTTGCTACGCTCATTTCGCCGCCCTCTCTTTCAGTTTCTTTTCTTTGTATTCCTCGAACCTTATAGCTATCATTCTGTCATTTTCTTTATCTAGCGTGAGGTTTAGGAATGTTCCGCACTCCATGCAACTTCCGTGCCCTGCATCTAGCATTCCCATCTCTTGAAATAAGGATTTACAAGCCCACAGTATCTTTCCGCATTCTGGGCATTCGATTTCATATCTCTTCCTGTTGTCCTTTTCCATGTCCTACCCCCTAGCATCCATGCTAACTAGTTTTCTCTCTTTCTTGTGCATCTCCAGATCTATTGGGCTTTCGCACTTCTTGCACTTGTAAAAGTCCATCCAATCTCCCTTGACCTTAAAGTTGTAGGCGTGTCCGCAATTTGGGCACTTGGCGTATACCGGCACAAGGTCCCCTAGTAAAATTGCATTCTCGCACTCTCTGCATATAGCTACCTCACCCTCTGCCAATACTGCAAACCCTACTTTCCCACAGTCCTCGCATCTGAAGGCTATTAGCGTCTTTCGACCATCTCTGTTACTATCCTTGTTGCTCTCGAGCTCCTTTTGTTTTGGCTTCAGTGGAGCTTTTAAGCTATCCAGTGCACCTTCTAAAGCCTTTTTTGCCACGTCTCCGTTTACCTCAACTTGAAGATCATGTCTCTGCGGTGGAGTGTCCTCTCTCCTGGTAGGAGTTGCAGCTCTCAAACCTTTATCCAGGAACTGCGCTAGCGTTCTATTTATCGCTACATATGCGTCCTTTGCATTTTCCTCGCTCATAATCACAGTGTTCTTAGCTATTCCCTCTATCTTTATACTAACTTTTATATTTTTCATTTATGATTGCCTCCCTATTTTTGTATTTCTTTTACCAGGCCATTGTGCCTGTTCACTATCTCCATCAGATTAGGAGTGTCTTTTGTCACCAGCCACTGTTTGCAGTCTAGTCTTTCGTCTGTCATGAGCTGCTTTTGTCTCGACGTTGGTTTCTTTCCCTGTTTCATTCCACTTCCTCCTCTAGTTTTACTTTCTCCGACTTCGAACTGCAATGAGTATGGCGAGTATGACCCATAAAGCCTGAGCGATTAAGATCAGTATGAGCGTCTTTTCTGGTGTTATCACCTACTCCACCTCCTGCAACTCTTCTCTTGCTGACTCTATGAGTTCCACTAAATCTTCTCCTTTGAAGTACCCTTCTACTATTCTCTCAACCGCTTTTTCCATGGTTTTGCTCTCCCTCTTTTTGTCTCTAATCTATATTTTCCGGCTCAACTGGTATCCACATCTTAGGATTGTAGTTGAGCGTGTATTGATATTTGTCTACGTACACATCACTCTTCTGCTCCACTACATAAGTCACGTTATCACTTAGACCCACAAAGTGCTTTTTATAAGTCCCGTCGCCATCTTCTACTGTTATTTCAAGCTGATTCTCTATTTCTTCGATTGATAGCTTTCCCGTCATTTGAAACAGTACGTCGCCTTGTATGGCATTTACCACTGTTAGTTGTCGTACAACGTTGAAATTATCCGCTTGTTTTGAAAGGTTGTATGAAACTCTGTCTGACTCTCTACACCCTACTAATGAAACCATTAGTCCTGTTGCTATAATAGCTGCTGCTAATTTCTTTTTCATTTTTTATCCCTCATCTTTCTCTATAGACTTTATTTCAACTTCTGCCCTTGGCATGTCTGAGTAATATTTCTCTATAGTGGCGCTTACTATCTGGCTGTCATCTTTATAGGCCAGTCCGTTTAAAGCATCAGTGATTGACTTCATGCAGTTATCCAAGTCTGGTTTCTTGGTCGGCCTTAACTCTTGGTCCATCATAAGCTGCTTTTTCTTCTTGCTAGCCGACTTGGGTATCTGGAAATAAAGTTTAAGCCTTATTCCCAGTTCTCCCTCAAGCATTGTCTGTCCGTGATTAATTGCATACAGCTCCTTTACCAGCACTTCATAGTTCTTTGTCTTTTCCGGAGTATGTACTCCCCATTTGGTTACACGTGGGCGCGCTTTTGCTATGGGCTCTCCAGGTATCTCGAATACTATCATCATATCTCTCCTGTCTGCTTTTAGTTGCTTCTAATCATTCTCTCTAGTTCTTCGTTGGTGTACTTGGAGCTGCGCTGTTCGAAGTTATGAAAGCTACTTAAGTTAGAACCTTTGCTTTTATCAGGCATCTTCCAGTCTTCCTTAATCGCTTTTACCATCCATCCTCCTAAGTTTCTATATCCGGTAGCTTTAGCTATCTGGTATTTGTCTTTGACAATAGACAAATTATTGCTAGCTGCTTCTAAGATTACTTTTGCACTTTGATAATCAACTTTCTTGTCCAGTATTTCCATAACAGATTGAATTAGTTCTTTTTCAACAACAACAGGATCTTTTTCCGATTCGTCTTTTTCTTGTTGTTGTTCTTCTTCTTGTTCTTCTTCTTGTTCTTCTTCTTGTTCTTCTTCTTGTTCTTGCCCCCGACCCGTACCACGGCCCGTATTGCCTGTGGATAACTCGCCTTCGTCTAAAAATAAATTTCTTATAGTGTCTTTAGATATATTTTGGGCTATATAAAGCAATAACCTTCTGTCTTTCACTTTAGAAATCTCTGACCTTATACAGTCCATGACTGGCTTACTCTGATTATCTAGATTAAACTTAGCCCAGTTTAGTATACAGATTTCCCTAGTCTCTTTGTTATACTTTATTATTCTGTGATGGTTTTCAAATCTATCCATAAGTGCATTTACACTCTCTGTCGAGTATCCCATTTCGAAGGCCATCTGTTTTTTCGTAATTTCATATATACCTATCTGTGTTGTATTTGGATTAGTCAAAAGATACAGAAAGAAAAACTTATCCTCTGGTGTCATTTCTTCTATAACTTTTGAGTCATTCCAGAACTCTGTATATACCTGTCTAAACCTTGCCATTCTCTTTCTCCTTTCTAAAAAGCATCTTTCTTTAAGGGAGCCCTCGCAGGCCCCTATATCCTAACCGTCACATATCTAATAGGCTCTTCCCTGTAACCTTCCAGCTCACTCTCCAAGTCCTCGACTTTCTGCACCAGCGCGATAACCTCGTCCGCTAGATCGTCGTAAGTTGGCTCGCAATACAAGGTCCTTTCTAGGCCTATGCATAGCTCCCGTGCCTGCCCTTCTGTCAAAATCAAAGCTCCGTACTCGGTCTCTATCTTAATCCACTTACCTCCAAGCTTCACTTCCTCGCCTAGCAATGTCATTTTGTCCATCTCTTTTACCCTAATCATATTGCTCGCCTCCTTACTTCGTCTCAAATGGAGTCCCTTTCAGGTCCGCGTCCTCGGCCATTGTATTTTGCTCTACCACTTCATACTCAGCTTCCACCATTTCCTCAGGCACTTCCGTCATATCCTCCGCTATCTCTGTCTTTATAGTTGCGTCCTGAGCTATCTCTCTCTGGAACTCTACTTTTATTGGAGCGTATTTCAGCAGCTGCTTTAAAACAGTTTTCTTAGCCATAGCCTCAAAGTCTGTCTTCCAAGGCCCATTGTTGAATGTCTTCGACTTGGCTTTTCCGAACTCCTCGACCTCTCTCTGAGTCATAAATACGAAGTTTTCCCCGCCATTTGTAAGCTTATAGACCGCATAAAACCCGATTGGCTTTCCTCTGTCATCAAAGTTTGGTTTATGAACTATGTTTTGAGTCAGTCCATACTCAACCTCGAACTCATCATTTTCGTAGACTGTATGAGCATATATGCTCTTGAACTGTCCACTTCTCTGAGCCAACTCCATAAGGCCTTTGTAACCAACTTGAAACTGAACGCTCTTGCCGTAGGGTATCAAATAAGCCTGTCCCAATGGTGTATTTGGCTCGAGTCCCAGCTGCGCAGCATTCATCAGTGCCCCCATGAAGCTTTCAGGCGTACACTCTGCAAGCTTGGGGTTAGTACTTATAGCCGTCAGTGCCATCCTTGTAAATCTCTCTGCGGTAATTACGCTTGGCAGCGCCTTCTTTATCTGAGGCTCCATTACCTTTATCCAGTCCTGCATTGTCTGCGGCTGCTTCTTAGTAGCCGTACCCCCTGCTTTATTTGCTAATTGATTTTTAAGATTACTCATTTTATGCTCCCCCTCTTATTTGACTTTAAAACGTCTGTATTCGTTTTTATTTGTGTATTGGGCATATAGGTCTGGATGGTCTTTTTTGAATCGTTTTGAGTCGATTCTAGAGCTCTCAACAGACTTCCAAGTTATGAGCCGTTCTCCAACTGTAGCTTTTTCATTTTCACCCATCTCTAGTTGTATTTTCTGCTCTATTTCTTTCTTTTCGACTTCAAGCTTTTTTATCAGTCCAGCTATCTCGTCTCGCCTTTCTAGACTTTTTATAAAACTCTCTTCTAGGTCTATCGAGCTTTCTGGGACCGCTCTCGGGTACATCATCTTTATAATTTCCCCTGAGTCATCGGACCCATCTGGTGCTGGCATTTCTCTTTTGAGAACGTGATTCTCCCAGAAATTTTTCTCTATAGTTGTCAAGTAGTCGATTATGTCCTCGTCTCTGTCTATCTTCTTACAGACGAATTGCTCGTTCCCGATTAAGCAAGCTATCCACCAAGCTTTGTAGCCTGTGACTGCCATATAGTGGTGGCACTGGAGCTCGTAGTGCTGCGGTATGCCCTCTTCCCATTCCTTCTTGCTGTAAGAACCAGTGGTCTTGCATTCAAGCCCCTCATCAGTCCCGACTACCAGCCGGTCTACATTCGCCAGCATGAACTCGTGCTCCGGGTGGTATAGTATTGCGTTCCTTCTTCTTGTCTTAAGCCCTGTAGCCTCTTCAAATCTTGTAGCCACATAGTCTTCCAGATCTCTTCCTATCCTCATACGTTCATTGTCTGGTATAGGCTCTCCTTCTCCTATCTTGTCCCTGTAAGTCGATATTGGACTTTTCCATGGATTCATTCCCGCTATAGCTGCGCAGTCAGATCCTCCTATTCCTTTGGTTCTATATTTCAGCCACTCTTCATAACTCAAATCCGGTGTGTTAACCAATACTTTAGCTATCATTTTTCTTTTCCTCCCGCCCCCAGTGTGATATACTGGGTCATGAAATTTGTTTTTGATCTTTTATGAAGTCCTCGTGTCCTTGCACGTGGGCTTTTTTTCTTTTCTCCAGTTCTTCTTCTATAATTCTAATTTTTTTCTTTTTCTTGTTGTAGGCTAGGAGCCTTCTTGCAAAGAAGTCTCCAAAACCTATCGCTATCCCTACCGCTATCATTTCTTCCATATCACTAACCCCTTTCAAGACAATTCGCTAAAACACCTAGCAACTCTATATTTTCCGCAGCTCTAGCCTCGTAGCTCTTAGCCATATCACCACACGACTTTTCTAAAGTTTCAAAGTATTCAGCTTCATCGACATTACCGTTTTCTATTGCTTTTTTCTTTTTATACTTGTAGCTGTAGACTTCTAGTTCCATTTCTTTTGCCTTATGTTTTAGATCTGTAAGCCTATTCAAGAGCTCATTCTGTATTGCGTGTATCTGATTATTGCTTAGCATTTTTTATTTCAGCTCCCCTTTCTTCCATTTTTCTAGAAAGTCCTTCCCGAAAACTTCAACTATAGGTTTGTAGAACTCCTTCTCGTCCACATCCTTATGTTCCCGGACTTCTACACTTATTTGCTTACCTGAAGACCTGTCGTACTTTCTGCTTACTATGGCCGTCTTCATTTTCATCCTCCCTCTCTATTCTTGGTTATCTCCTTCCAGTTAAGGGTATTATTAGACCGGAAGGAGGTGACAATTTATGAGCAAAATTCCTTACGCAGATAGTAAAGGGACCCTGAGTGTAAAAGTCGAACTACAGCATGCCTCTGATGTCTTTTTGGTAGATTCATTGAATTTCCAAAAATTTCAGCGAGGTCAACGCTTCAAGTATCATGGCGGTCACTACAGAGAAACACCCGTTAACATTACTGTTTCTGGCACAGGTCGCTGGTATCTAGTAGTCCGTGGCGGCGGACAATACCGATACAGCTTTTACTAGTCCTACAAGAGAGACTCAGATTGCTCTGAGTCTTTTTCACTCAAAGTTGCATTTGACTCTAAATAACTAATCACTCTAGTGGTTACTTCCTCTACATTCAAAATTGTCATGCCATTCTTTCTTACTTGCTCTAATATGATATTTACTAAGGCCTCTTCTGCTTTTTCCGTCATAACTTTTTTGATTTTTAAGTTTCCGCCTTCCATTTTCTTACCTCCCTAAATTTTTATCCCAAGAAACACCAACCAGATAGATAAGACAATCATTCTTAACGTCTATTTCTTCAAATGCTTTTGGCTCAAACAGTATCCCAATGTTGCCTTGAGCCTTAAGCTTTTCAACCAACTCAGTATCATTTGTCAAAATAAGCTTCTCTAAATTGACCGTCCCATAATCAAACGTAAATATCTCTGGTTCTTTTTGATTTTCCATCCCCTCACCCCCTTAATTCCTCTCTATTGTTGGTACATAGCCCTCGGCCTTCAGCACTTCATACAGAAACAATCTCCCTTTCTGAGTCCACTTCGTAATCATACTTATGTCTGGTCTTCCATCACTCCTAGTTATATCTATAGTCTCTGAGTGAGTGTATCCCTTGCCACTGTGATTTCTGTATAACAACCATTGATCACTTTGCTTGTACTGTATCTTCAATTCGTTTAGAAGCTTGTTCATTGCCGTACCGCTCATTCCATAGTCTTTAGCTATTTGAGTTATGGTTACTAGCCCTCTGTTTTTAAGTATCCTGTCTGTATAATCAGCACTAGGCTTGAGTTCTCCTATGATCTGCTCCTGCTTCTTGGTTGTCAGCTCCAGTTCCTTTGCTCTTTGCCTTTCCTTTTTAAGCTCTGTCGCCAGTCCGATTATGAAGTCTGGATCTGTAAGCGTCTTCTCTATGGTCGCATCTGTCATATAAGCTCCATGCTTTCGGATTGTCCTAAGTATATTTTTGACCTCTTTCTTGAACTGCTTCGCTATTGGCTTCCTAGATTGCATAAGGACTTCGTACATTCCGTCCTCCGTTAGAAACCATTGCTCCTGATTACCTCCAAGGGTGTAAACATTCCTTACTACCTTTTCATCTTCGTCTACACCTTGTAGCATCATCCTTGAATTACTGTGCTCTATCCACTCTGCAACCTCTTTTGCTAAAAATAACGGATTTTCTACATCTCCATAAATTCTGAACTGCTTACCTAGTAATTCCCTTTCGTCTATTACTACTAATTGCTTCTTTTCTTCTGCTGCTGATTTACCATCCTCATTCTTGATGTTGATTAAATTATCCATGTTATGCCTCCTTTAATAACTGTTTTTTCTTAGTTTCTAAGACTCCATCTGTAAAAAAAGAAGGATTCACTCCAAATCCTTTCACAGCTATAAGTATAAAATCATCTGCTTTTAACTCTGTATTCCCATTCTCTATGCTACTAAGTTTAGCGTTGGATATGCCTGTCATCCTCGAAATATGGGTCTGAGTTATGCCTTTAGAGATTCTGTATTCTCTAAGTTTTTTATATAAAGGTTCCATTTCAAACCTCCTTTGTCAAAATTCACACCTTAGCAACTTCTTAATTACTAAGACCTTATGCATAGTATAGTTCTTATAATCTAAGAAGTCAATACATTTTTCAAAGTTTTTAAGAAAAAAATCTTTGTTTTAAAGAAATCGGGTATAATATTAGTATGATATCTAATGAAGGAGGGCTTGAAGTGGATATAGCAAAACGATTGAAAGAAGCTAGAGAATTGAAAGGAGCGACCCAAACGCAAGTCAGTAAAGATACCGGCATTAACAACAAGACTTTATCTGGATATGAAAGAAAAATTAGCGAGCCAGATTTAGAAACACTGAATACCTTAGCAAATTATTACGGTGTCACAACCGATTACCTCCTGTGCCGAACAGACGACCCGAACGGAGAAGAAGAAATCGTAACCATAGCAGCGCACCATGACGGTGAGGAGTTTACTGAAGAAGAAAAGAAGATGATCGAAGACTTCAAAGATATGGTCAGGAAGATGAAACAAAAAAAGGGGCAGTAAAAGGAAGAAGGACTGATTCTATGTCTAATTTAATATGCTACTGCTCCAATGTAACCGAGCAAGAGATAGTTGGCGCTATAGATAATGGAGCCAAGAGCCTTTCCGATATAAAGGATATGACAGGGGCTTGTACTCTAGGAAGGTGCAAAGAGCTTCATCCTAAAGGAACTTGATGTTCTAAGGACATTCTAAAGTTGTTAGAAGAGTATAACAAATAGTTTTAATAAGCTACTGATATGAGATATTCATATCAGCTTATTTATAGAAACAGGTGGAAATATACGTTATAAAAGTAATCCTAAGTATTATTGCATTAAAAATAGATATGCTACATATCAAATACAGGGGGAATAGAAATGGATTTTTCAGAAAAGTTAAAAGGTTTTTCTAAAAGAGCTGAGGCTCTTAAAAGCACTTTAGGAACAGAGGAGGCTACTAAGACATCGTTAGTTATGCCTTTTTTTCAAATGCTAGGATATGATGTTTTTAATCCAGGTGAATTTACACCTGAGTTCACAGCGGATGTAGGAATAAAAAAAGGAGAAAAAGTTGACTTTGCTATACTCAAAGATGGACTCCCTTCTATTCTTATCGAAGCCAAGTGGGTAGGAGAAAAGCTTGAAAAGCATGACTCTCAGCTATTCAGGTACTTCGGAACTACTCAAGCTAAGTTCGCAATACTCACTAACGGAGTAGTTTATAGGTTCTACACTGACCTTGACGAGCCAAATAAGATGGATGAAGACCCTTTCTTTGAATTTAACCTTTTAGACATTAAAGATAGCGACATCTCTGAGCTGAAAAAATTCCATAAAGAGAATTTCGACATGGAAGAAATAACTGATGCTGCGTCTGAACTTAAGTACTCAGGTATGATAAAAAGCTTTATTGGAGATCAATTTGACAATCCAACCGAAGATTTTATAAAGCACATACTTACAAACATATACTCTGGAGTAAGGACTCAAGGTGTTATCGATAAATTCAGACCTATAATTAAGAAGTCGCTAAACCAGTTCGTAAATGAACTCATAAGCGATAAAATCAAGCAAGTTATTGAAAACCACAGCTCTGATGATAAAAACAGCGTCAGTGAGCAAACTCTTGATTCAAGTACTGAAGAAGAGCCTGCTTCTAATCCTAGTGATGAAATAGTAACCACTCTCGAAGAGCTAGAAGCTTATACAATAATAAAGTCTGCACTTAGAGACTGTGTAGACTCTAGTAGAATTAGCTACAAAGATACTCGAAGCTATTTCGGAATACTTCTAGATAACAATACTAGAAAGTGGCTTTGCAGACTATACTTGAGAGAAAATGTTAAGTACATTGTGATTCCTGATGAAGATATGAATCAAGTTAGGTTCGACTTCGAAAATCTAGATCAACTATATGACTTTTCAACCGAACTCAAGTTAAGAGTGTCTGAATTGGATAAATAGATTTATCTTAAATAACTAGTTTCAGGGGGATTCCTATGTACGAAAAGCTGCTAATTGAATATGAAGAAGAAGTCGAAGTCATAGAGGCTCCCCTGTCTGACAATCTAAAGGGCCTCTATGCCGATGGAGTTGTTGTAGTAAATGATAAGCTCAGTACTACTGAAAAAGCCTGTGTAATAGCAGAGGAGCTAGGCCACCACTACACCACTGCTGGGGACATACTGGATCAGTCGGAAGTCATCAATAGAAAGCTTGAGAAAACAGCCCGCAACTGGGGCTATGAAAAGCTTGTAGGTCTTGCAGACCTAGTGAACGCCTATAAATCAGGGGTGAGAAATAGGCACGAACTTGCAGAGTTCTTGGGCGTGACTGAGGAGTTTATAGAAAGCGCTCTGAATTACTACAGGGAAAAGCATGGGTTGTTTGCTACAGTAGATGGCTATGTAGTTTATTTTGAGCCTCTGGGGGTGTTTGAGAAGTTTTTTTAATCATTTTTATTTTAGTCAATAGGAGGTTGTTTATGAGTCATTCTAATATGTTCGTTAAAAAGCTTTATATAGATAAATTTAGAAACTTAAATGATATAGAAATCCCCGTAGCTAAGCGTCTCACTATTATTTCAGGACACAATGGAATAGGAAAGTCAAATATACTCTCTCTTATTTCTTCTGGATCTGGAACTAAAAAGTTTAAAGCCCAAAATGGTCAGTCTTTTCATCCTGAGTTTTATGATTTTTTTCATATAAATGAATCTGAATTGAATGATGATTATAAATGTTTTTTAGAATATGTAAATAACCCTAAAGACCCTAGCGATAGTTCTTATCATTTTTGTAAGTCTTTGACATTAAAAGACGATAGCAATTCTAATAGGGCAATTAGAATTATTCCTCGGACTAGTAATTATCTTGATGACAGTAAAACTGTTAAGGAAACTCAAAGCGAAGTTAAAGAAAAATTAAATATTGGGCCCGATGCAAGAGTTCCTATGCCAACTATCTATCTGAGTCTTTCTAGACTATATCCTCTCGGAGAAAGCGATGCTAAAACTAGTGCTTTAAATAAATCTTCCCGTATAATATCAAACCAAGGGCACGAGGAGTATAGAACTTGGTATAATAGTGTTCTTAAAAAGTCTATTGCTAGTGATGTAGATTCTTTATCTATAATAAAAAAGCATAAGATTGAAAAAACTTCTTACTATATGGACATATCTAGTGCAACATCACTAACCCAGTCTATTGGTCAAGATAATTTAGGCAATATAATAAGTGCTTTAGTAGATTTTTTTGTAATTTCTAAAGATCCTGAATATCAGGGTGGTATCCTTTGTATTGATGAAGTTGATGTTTCTTTACACCCATATGCACAACTTAAATTAATGGAATTATTAGTTAAACTTTCAGACGAGCTCAACTTGCAAGTAATTGTAAGCACTCACTCCTTGACTATTTTAAAGGAAATTCTTAGACTTCAAAAAAGTAACCCCGAACTCTATAAACTAGTCTATCTAAAAGATCCTATAGCTCCATTTATAAGTGAAGTAGACAATTACAAATCTTTAAAGGCAGATTTATTTATAGAATCAAATCCTGTACTTCCTAAAGTTAAAATTTATTTTGAAGACCCTAGCACCAACCGACTTTTTTCTCTATTAATAGGTGCTGCTCAAAGACTAGGTATTCTGGAAAGTAGCTTTAACTTAAGTAAATATGATATAGTGGACGTTCAGCTTGGATGTGATAACCTCCTTAAATTGAACGAAAAAGATTCTTACTTCAATAATGTGTGTATAGTTTTAGATGGTGATGCCAGGAGCAAAACGAAAGTAAAGGTATCAGAAAACTTATCGTTTACTCCACTATTAAGAAGCTTAAGTACCAGAAATACTGAGCCCAACGTCGTATTTCTTCCTAACTATTTTCCTCCAGAGTCTTACCTTTATAGAATCCTATATGACTATTTCATTAGAGACAATCAGACTTTTTGGAGAAGCCTAGATAGAAATCCAGAAACTACTCATTATACCAAGAGATATGTTGAAGAGCACCTTATATTAGATTCTAAAAACTTTGATAATGATGACCTTAGGAACATTTCCGAAGACTTATTCACTTTTGCTGAGAAAACTGATATCATATATAGTTACTACTCTGAAGAAGATAAAAGCCAAGAGCTCTCTAAATTTATAACTTCATTTGTTGAAGGACTTAAAATTCTTGAAAAAAGACTTTACGCTGCTAGATATTAATTACTATTGCCAAAAGGAGGCTACTTTATGTCCAATATCCTAAGCAATTCCCCACTTAGATATCCTGGTGGGAAAAGCAAACTATACAGCTATACAAAAGATTTAATTTCAAAGAATAACCTGGATGGATGTACTTATGTAGAGCCATTCGCTGGTGGCTGTGGGCTGGCCATAACCCTTCTTTTGCAAGGTGTCGTTTCTAAGCTAGTTTTAAATGATATTGACAGGTCTATATATGCCTTTTGGTATAGTGTCCTTAATCATACTGATGAACTATGCAAACTTATTGTTGAAACACCTATCACCGTAGACCAATGGAATATACAAAAGAGAATTCAGAACAATAAAGAAATTGAATCTCTTCTTAGTCTAGGATTTTCAACTTTCTTCTTGAATAGAACTAATCGATCTGGAGTTATAGCTGCTGGTCCAATAGGAGGTAAATCTCAGAACGGAAATTATAAAATAGACTGTAGGTTTAACAAAAAAGATTTAATAGATAGAATTTTAGAAATATCAAAACATAAAAACAATATTTCATTCTATAATTACGATGCTTCCTACTTTCTTAAACGAGTAGTTTCACGTCAAAGAAAAGATACCTTTATATTCTTTGACCCCCCTTATTATGAGAAAGGACCTGGGCTATATCTAAACCATTTTAAACATGATGACCATGAAGCCCTGGCCAGAGTTATAGAAAAATCAAAACAGCTTAATTGGGTTGTTACTTATGATAATAATTCAAAAATCAAAGATATCTATTCTAAATTTGACAAGCAGGTATATAGCTTGAGACATACTGCTCATACAAGTAAACAAGGATCCGAAGTTATGATTTATAGTGATAAAATACAATCCGTACCTTTTAGGTCTGAGTAACAAGTATCTAAATATTTGCATTTATTTAGATTTAAGATATGCTATACTCATATTCAACATCTGAATATCAACAACCTTGAACCATAACTCAAAAGTTACTAGAGTATATCTAGTGACTTTTATTTTAAACTTTAATCGAACATACGTTCTCACGAAAGGAGTTTTATATATGAAAGCAGCAGTATATGCTAGATACTCTAGCGACAACCAGAGAGAAGAATCTATTGAAGCCCAGACCAGGGCCATTAAAGAATATGCCGAAAAGAATGGCATTCAAATAGTTAAAGTATATGCAGATGAAGCACGCTCTGCAACTACAGATAATAGGCCTCAGTTCCTTCAAATGATAAAGGACAGCGACCTTGGGCTGTTCAATGTATTAATAGTTCATAAGCTAGACAGGTTTGCCCGTAATAGGTACGACAGTGCCTTCTACAAGCGCCATTTGAAAAAGAATGGTGTACGCCTTGTCTCTGTTCTAGAGAACCTTGACGACAGCCCTGAAGCCATTATACTAGAGTCTGTGCTGGAGGGTATGGCCGAGTACTACTCTGCCAACCTTGCACGTGAAGTAATGAAGGGAATGAAAGAGACGGCTCTACAGTGCAAGCATACTGGTGGAATGGCCCCTCTAGGCTATGATGTAGCCCCTGATAAGACCTATGTCATAAATGAAGCTGAGGCTAAGTCTGTAAAGATTATATTCGATATGTACATCAACGGCTCTGGTTATGCACTAATTGGTGAAAAGCTGAATAGTGAAGGCTTCAGAACCAAGACTGGCAAGCTCTTCTCTAGAAGCAGTATGCATGACATATTGAAAAATGAAAAGTATACTGGAACCTATGTATTCAACAGAACTGCCCGAAAAACAGGAGACAAGAGGACTCACAGGAAGTCCAAAGACGAGAGCGAGATAATAAAGATCAAGGACGGTATGCCTCGTATAATAGATGATGAAACTTGGATAAAGGTATGTGAAAAAATGAGCGACAATAAAAGAGGTGCTAACTCTGCAAGAGAAATATATCTTTTAAGTGGACTTCTATTCTGTGGCAAGTGCGGCGGTGCTATGACAGGCAATAGAAAGAAAGCCGGAAGAAACAAGACTCTCTATAAGTCTTATGAGTGCTCTACTAGAAAGCGTACTAAGGGCTGCGATATGAAGTCTGTAGGCAAGGAGTATATAGAAGCCTTGGTCATAGATCAGCTTGTAGAAGATGTATTCTCCCCTTCTGCTATAGAGAATATCGTAAACCACGTGTCTGAGTATGCTGAAACTCAATCCAGTGAAATATCTAAAGACATAGCTCTAATAGAAAAAGAGCTTTCTAGCGTAAGTGCTGAAATAGATAATATAGTGAACGCCATAGCAAGCGGAATGTTCCATACTTCCATGAAAGAAAAGATGGATTCCCTGGAGCAGAAGAAGTCCGGACTTAGCTTAAGACTGGCCGAGGCCAAGCTACAGCTTGATATCCACCTCCCTACTGAAGCTATGATAAGAGGCTACCTTGAAAAAGATACGGATATAAAAAACAAAAGCCTGAACGATCAAAAGAAGATCATTCAGACTTATGTCAATAGGATAATCGTTTGTGACAATGATATAACTGTTGATACCATTGTGACCTTTGCTGGTGGAGGCGGTGGGAGTCGAACCCACGTCCGAAAATGCTTCACCAGGAACTTCTCCGAGTGCAGTCACTGTTTTAAAGTTTCGCCTAGCCAGACTCCCAATGACAGGATTCCAGTTCGGCTATCTCCAATTAGTCTACTAGAGGTCGGAGAGCCCCAATAGTAGTTCCCTGCTGATTATGGTGTTCATCCCCTAAGCGCAGGAACTTAAGAGAGAACAAGCCACGTTATTGCTACGCAGCTAAAGCGTAATTGTTATCTTTTGCGTTTACTTTAAATGTCTCTTTTAGCGTTGATAGACGTCAACGACTCGCTTATCCTGGATTCACATCCCCGTCGAAACCATTTTCGCCCCCGGATGTTTTTTAATGCTTTTCGCTCATATGCTGCTTTATCCTTCTCTCAGCATCTTTCTTGGCGATATCGGCTCTCTTGTCGTAGTTTTTCTTACCTCTCGCCACTCCAAGCTCTATCTTCACCTTGCCTTGTTTCAGGTATACACTAAGCGGTATAAGAGCATAGCCTTTCTGCTTTATATAGCCCAGCAGTTTAGTTATCTCCCTCTTGTTGAGAAGGAGCTTTCTCTTTCTCACGGGATCCACGTTGTAGATATTGCCTTGCTCATACGGACTTATATGCATATTGTTTATATAGACTTCGCCGTCGTCTATGGAAGCATAGCTGTCCTTGAGGTTCAGCTTGCCCTGTCTTATAGACTTGACCTCTGTTCCCTTCAGAACTATCCCGACCTCTAGCTTGTCTTCTATAAAATAATCGTATGTCGCTTTTCTATTCTTGGCTAATATCTTTCCAACTGCCATGTCGATCACCATTTCCTCTTTAGTGTATACCTAATACTAGCAAATTTTTGGTTCTAAGTCAACTACTCTTCGTCTAATTCCGACGATTCCACTATGATAAAGTCCACCTGTCTGCTGTCTATGTTTACATTTGTGACTCTGACTCTCTGTTCGTCCCCTATCCTGTACATTCTCTTTGTTCTTTCACCCATAAGCGCGTAAGACCTTTCATCGTACTTGTAGTAGTCATCTTTAAGAGTGTTCACATGCACAAACCCCTCGACAGTGTTTGGAAGCTCTATGAAAAGCCCAGAAGATATCACTCCGGAAATCACTCCGTCGAACTCCTCGCCTATCTTGTCCAGCATGAACTCGGCTTTCTTGAGGTCATCTGTCTCTCTTTCAGCCTCGTCCGCCCTCTTCTCTGCATCAGAACTGAGCTCGGCTATCTCAGGCAGCTTGGCCTTTAACTTGCTCGCCTTCTTCTCGTCGAGCTCGCCGTTTATAAACCACTTTATTATCCTGTGTATCTGAAGGTCAGGATACCTTCTGATAGGGGACGTGAAGTGGGTGTAGTACTCCGCAGCCAGTCCGAAGTGACTGTCTATCTCGGCGCTATACCTGGCTTTTTTCAGAGACCTCAACATTATGGTGTTTATTAGGTGCTCTTCCTTTTTGCCCTCTATCTTGCCCAGCAGTTCCTGAAGCTCTCTAGGGTGTACTTCCTGCGAACCTTTGAACTTGTAGCCGAAGTTATATATAAACTTCGAGAACTCCTGTATCTTGTCAAGGTCCGGGTCCTCGTGTATCCTGTAGAGGAATGGAGCCTGGCTCCAGTGCATATACTCCGCCACTGTCTCGTTTGTGACAAGCATAAACTCCTCTATTATCCTGTTGGCTATTCGCCTCTCATACTCCGAAATCTCTATAGGCTTGCCTTTCTCGTCCAGTATGACCTTCGTCTCCGGGAAGTCGAAGTCTATGCTCCCCCTTCTCCTTCTCTTTTCCATAAGGATTTTGCAGAGTTCCTCCATAGTGTAGAAGTCATCCAGTATATGTGAGTATTTCTCTTTTAACTCGGTATCATCTTTTTCCAGTATGTCTGATACGTCCTCGTATATGAGCCTTTCCTTGCTGTTTATCACACTTTCAACTATCTCATGGCTTTTGACTCTTCCCTGCTTGTCTATCTCCATGATCACGCTGAGCGCAAGCCTGTCCACCTTGGGATTCAAACTACATACTCCATTTGAAAGCTTCTTAGGCAGCATAGGTATAACCCGGTCTACAAGATAGATGCTCGTACCCCTCTCTATTGCCTCTTTGTCTAGAGGCTTGTTCTCTTTTACGTAGTACGTCACGTCCGCTATATGAACCCCTAGCTTATAGTTTCCGTTTTCAAGCTTCTCTATGGAGACTCCGTCGTCGAAGTCCATGGCGTCTGCCCCGTCTATAGTGAATATCATCTTGTCTCTAAAATCCGCTCTTCTCTTGATCTCTGAAGCCGGGATCTCCTCTGTAATAGACTCCGCCTCATGTTCCACAGCTTCTGGGAAATGCTCTGGGAGTCCGTATTTCTTGACTATGGTTATTATGTCTATTCCAGCATCGCCCTTGTTTCCAAGTATGTCTATAACTCTTCCCTCTGGACTTCTCCTCGAATCACCCCAGCTTGTTATCTCCACTTCCACTATCTGCTTGTCCTGCGCTCCCATGGAGTCGTTCTTAGGTATGAATATATCCTCTGTTATCCTGTTGTCTGAAGGCACTACAAAGCCAAAGCTCTTGCTCTTCTCGTATACTCCGACTATTTTCTCGTTGGCTCTCTTGAGTATCTTTCTTATTTCACCCTCGCGTTTCTTCCCGTCTCCACTTGAAAGTGTTATCTTGGCGATTACCCTGTCTCCGTTCATCGCTCCATTTAAATCCCTAGGAGATATAAACACGTCTGTTACGCCTTCGCTCTTGTTGTCCGGAACTAAAAAACCGTAGCCCCTCTGGTTCACTATCAGCTTTCCGACTGCCAGATTCATATTGTGCGGAATTCCGTACTTGTCTTTTCTGTTTCTGTAGATGCGCCCCTCTGCTTCCATCTCGGAAAGTATCTTGTAAAGCTCGTCTTTGCCTTCTTTTCCTATCTGGAGACGTTTGGCTATCTCCTCTCTCTTCATAGGTATATACTCTTCGCTCTCCATATACTCTATTATCTTGTCTTTTATATTCATAGTCTTCACCATCCTCTGTTTTATCTGATTTTATCTATATACCCAAGTATCTCTTTTTCAAAAAGAAAAAGGCATGTTTCCATGCCCTTACATCTTTCCTGCTTTTGAACTCTTTCCTAGGTTGACCTTGTCAAAAAGGTCCACGTCGTAAGAGTACATATTCTTGTTTTTCTCCTCGTGAACGGCGTATGCTATATCTAGAAGCTCGTCCACTAGCTGAGTGAAGTTTATCCCCATAGGTTCCCATAGGTAGTATCCCACAGAACCTGGCTGAGTGTTTATCTCGTTTACATATATCTTCTCGTCTTCGTCCATCAGGAAGTCTATTCTGGCATTTCCCTTGCAGTCTATCGCCATGAAAGAGGCCATCGCAGTCTCCTGTATCTCTTTGGCTTTCTCCGAGCTCAAGTCTGCCGGTATGTTTCTGCCTCCGTTTTTAGATCCCTTCGAGTTGCTGTTTACATACTTGTCCTCGTAAGTCAAAAGCTCTTTCCAGCCTATAGGCTCCTCGCATAGAGACGCCTTAACTTTGTTGTCGTATCCCATTACTGCGCAGTTTATCTCTCTAGGATTTTCCACTGCCGCCTCGACTATTATCTTCCTGTCGTATCTTATAGCCACTTCTATAGACTCTTCAAGGCTTTCTCTGTCCTTGGCTCTAGTTATGCCTACAGAAGATCCTAAATTCGAAGGCTTTACAAATACAGGGTACTTCAGCTTGCTCTCTATTTTGTCCAGTACGGCGTTCTTGTCGTCTTCCCAGGCTTTTCTGAAGAACCAAGTGTAGTCCACTATAGGAAGTCCGTGAGATTTGTAGACGTCCTTCATAAGTATCTTGTCCATTCCGACTGAAGAACCTATTACTCCGGCGCTCACATACGGTATGTTCATAAGCTCGAAAACTCCCTGTACAGTCCCGTCCTCTCCGTTAGTTCCGTGAAGCGCTATAAAGGCCGCGTCTATCTTCTCCGAGAACTTCTTGCTGAAAAGCCCAACTTTGTCAGGATGCGAAAAAATTCTGTTCTCGTTGTAGGTAGGAGTCACAACTATCTCTTTTATGTTCTTGAGGTTCTTCTCCTTGAAGTTCTTGAACTCTAAAAGCTCATCTCCTGTGAACCATCTTCCCTCTTTGTCTATAAACACAGGCACTACGTTGTACTTCGACTTGTCTATATTCTCCATCACCTGCATTCCGGTTATAACCGAAACCTCGTGCTCAACACTTTTTCCACCAAATAATACCGCTATATTTTTTTTCATCTTTCAACCGTCCTTTATTCGTTAAAATTATCTGGCAAATCATTTTCAAATAGAACTATGTCCTTTGGCCTCACTATCGTCTGAAGCTTAGCCGTGGCCTCGTCCAGCTTTGCAACTACAAATACGCTTTTCGGGTCAAATCCAGACTCTATGACGCCCTCGTATATTGGCTTTGTCCTGTTCTTTCCGACGAGTATGGCGTAGTCGCAGTGCTTTCCTATGTTCCTTCCGAACTCCTTGTTGGCCTCGTACTCTTCATCTCCAAGCTCTATCATGCCGGGAGTTATCACTATCTTTCTGCCCTCTTCAAACTGTGACATAACCTCAAGAGCCGCCTTGGCACCTACAGGGTTTGAGTTGAAGGCATCGTCTATTATTATCACGCCTGTCCCAGGGTTCATAAGCTGAAGTCTGTGAGGCACAGGTTCTACCTTTGAAATACCTCTAGCTATCTCCTCCATAGTCATGCCGAGGGCAAGCCCTACAGTGGCTCCGGCCAAAAGGTTTAGTATATTGTGCTCGCCAAGCAGATTGGTCTTGCAGCTTATCTCTTCTCCGCTTTTGCTTCCCAGCACAAACTCCGAACCTGTGGCATTCACTTTTATATCTCTGGCGTATACGTCCAGCTTCTCTCTGTCGCTTATACCGTAGACCATCTTTCTTCTGTCTTTGGTGTTGTCGGCAAGCTCTCTTACGTATTCGTTTTCATAGTTGAAGACCGCAAGGCCATCAGTCGGCAGCGAGTCTATTATCTCGTACTTTGTCTTCATTATATTCCCTATAGACTTGAAAGTCTCAAGGTGCGCAGGACCTACAGAAGTGAGCACCCCTATCTTATGCCCTACAAGCTCTCCCATCTCGGCTATGTCTCCTACGTTTCTGGCGCCCATCTCGGCCACAAAGGCCTCGTATGAGTCGTCAAGCGTCTCGTTTATCACCTTGCTGACACCCATAGGAGTGTTGTAGCTTTCAGGAGTCTTAAGTGTCTTGTACTTCTCTGAAAGTATTGTAGCCATAAGGAACTTGGTGCTTGTCTTTCCAAAGCTTCCCGTTATTCCAACCACCTTTAGATCCTTCATACCTCTTATCTTTTGCTGTGCAGCTACAAAGAACTGCCTGTTTATAGCCTCTTCTATCGGCTTCGCTACTATGTTTGAAATCATCAGGATGTAAGGCTCAAAGTAGAGCATTATAGCTCCGACTACAAGCATCAAAGAAACCGACAGCGTCTTTTCCTCTACCAAAGTTCCAAGCAGCGCCACAAATGCGACCGCTATGACCAAGTTAACCGCCATCTGTATCGTAAAGAGCCTCTTCACTCTCTGGGTGAATACAAGGTCTTTCTTCAGCTTCTCTTTTTTAGTCTTCATCCCGAACACTGTAAAAGCACACCAGGCAAGTATGACTCCGCCTATCACAGTCGGCACTTGATGCTTGCCCATAACCACTGCAAGTAGCACCACAGCTATAGAGGCGACTGTGCTGAGCTTGAGCTTCATATAGAATGCCCTATACCCGAATTCGTCTAGCCATTTTGTAAAGTTTTCGTTCTTGTATCCTTCCAGCTGCATCATATGTATAAGATATCTGCTTCTGGTAAAAGACGCTGCAATCCATATTGCGACTGCTGCAAATATCAGCGGCAAAAATAAGCGCTCCATCTTCCACTCTCCTCTTTATTTTTTATTTATTCCAAAAAAGCTCTCTAAAACAGCCTTAAACTGGCCGTACTGGTCTATATACGAGTAATGCCCGGCGTCTTCAAAGACTACAAGGCCGCTGTCTGGAATTTCCGCATTCATTATCTCAGCCATGTATACAGGGGTCGCATCGTCATCTCTGCCCCACACCAGTAGCGTAGAGGCTTTTATGCCTTTAAGCAGAGGCCTAAGGTCCTCATTGACTGTCTTTACTAGTATCTGCCTCATGACTCCACCAGCATCTCTGTAGTCCTGGGAGCCGAATTTCTCGTAAAATCGCTTCAGCCTCTTTTCCTTTGGAATCCAGAAAAACAGCGTATTGTAAAGTTTTTTCATGGCCTTGAAGGAGTAGACCTTGAAGTAGTACTTGGCCCCTCTCTTCGGGATAAGCCCTGCGGCGTCCACCAGCACCATTCTGTCCACAAGCTCTGGGTACTTGTTTGAGAGTATTATGGATATCCTTCCTCCGAAGGAATGACCTATTAGAGTCACCTTCTCCATCTTCATCTCGTCTATAAATCGCTTTATATAGTCTGCATATTCATACACTCCCCATGGCTCAGGAGGCTCTGGCGACTCCCCGAAGCCCGGAAAGTCCACGGTGTAGACTTTAAAGCTGTCTTTAAGTATATTGTGTACCGGCATCATGGTCTGTATATTTGTTCCCCAACCGTGGAGTATGAGCACGTTCTCCCCCTCTCCCTCGGCTATGTAGTTCATCTTCAATCCGTCTATATCTATATTCAAGTCGATCTGTCCTCTCAATTATGTAATGTCCTCATCTATATGATTATAGCAAAATTTTTTAATTTATACTATAGAGATGCATTCTTTTAAGCAAAACAAAGGCGATTCGGAAGAATCGCCTTTGATCTATTTTTGAATAGCCGCCAATGCTATAGATGAAATCATTATCACAACAGACGAAGCGATTATCAGCTTGTCCGATATAGCGTCTAGTCCTTTTCCCTTGTTTTTAGACCAGACGTTTTCACTTCCTCCACCGAAGCTTCCAGAAAGTCCGCCAGTCTTGTCTTCTTGCATCATGACATTTACTATCAGTATTATGCTTGAAACGACTATAAGCACCATAAGTAGTGTATTCACCAAAACACCTCCATTTCTACAATCAACAATATTATATCACAGCGTCAACGATCTATCAATCCGCCGGATTTATTAAAGATTTTTAAGGTTGTAGAAAGTCTTCTTGCCTTCATACTTGCTTACAGGCCCTATCATGTCCTCTATTCTCAGAAGCTGATTGTACTTTGCAACTCTGTCGCTTCTCGAAGGAGCTCCTGTCTTTATCTGACCTGCATTTGTAGCAACTGCAAGGTCTGCTATAGTGGAGTCCTCTGTTTCTCCAGATCTATGAGAGATTACAGCAGTGTACCCTGCTCTCTTCGCCATCTCTATGGCGTCTAGAGTCTCTGTTATAGTTCCTATCTGGTTTAGCTTTATAAGTATAGAGTTGGCTATTCCGCCCTCTATTCCTCTCTCTAGCCTCTCTGTGTTTGTAACGAAAAGGTCGTCTCCCACTAGCTGAACTTTAGCTCCAAGCTTTTCAGTAAGCGCCTTCCAGCCTTCCCAATCTTCCTCGTCTAGTCCGTCTTCTATTGAAACTATAGGGTATTTGTCTGCAAGCTCTGCGTAGAAAGCTATAAGCTCTTCTGCTGTAAGCTCTTTTCCTTCTCCGGCCAACTTGTAAGTCTTGCTCTCTTTGTCGTACAGCTCTGTAGCCGCCACGTCTAGTGCAAGCATTATGTCTTTCCCTGGCTCGTATCCTGCGCTTTTTATAGCCTCAACTATAGTCGAAAGGGCTTCCTCATTTGAAGTTAGGTTAGGTGCAAATCCACCTTCGTCTCCTACTGCTGTGTTTAGTCCCTTTGACTGAAGCACTTTCTTAAGGCTGTGGAAAACCTCTGCTCCCATTCTAAGCCCCTCTTTGAAAGTCTCAGCTCCAACAGGCATTACCATGAACTCCTGTATGTCCACGTTGTTGTCTGCATGCTCCCCGCCGTTCAGTATGTTCATCATAGGCACTGGAAGTGTCTTGCTGTTAGTTCCTCCAAGGTACTGGTATAGAGGCACTTCTAGGAAGTTGGCCCCTGCCTTTGCAACTGCCATAGAAACTCCAAGTATTGCGTTGGCTCCTAGCTTGCCCTTGTTGTCAGTTCCGTCAAGCTCAAGAAGAGTCTCGTCTATATAGACCTGCTCTAGCACATCCATCCCTATAAGCTCAGGCGCTATTATGTCGTTTACATTCTCAACTGCCTTCTCTACACCTTTTCCAAGGTATCTAGAGCTGTCTCCGTCTCTAAGCTCTACAGCCTCGAAAGCTCCTGTAGAAGCTCCCGATGGAACAGCTGCTCTTCCGTATCCTCCGTTTTCAGTCCAGATCTCCACCTCTACCGTTGGATTTCCTCTTGAATCTAGTATCTCTCTTGCATAAATATCTACTATAAGTGACATGTGCATTCCTCCTATTTATCTTTATATTTATCTTTTTATCAAGCTCTTTCCTGTCATCTCCGCTGGAACGTCCAGCTTCATTATATACAGCACCGTAGGCGCCAGATCGGCAAGTATCCCCGGGTTCAGTGACACACCTTTTATGCCTGCAAGTATAAGGGGCACTTCGTTTGTGCTATGGGCTGTAAGAGTCGCTCCTGTCTTGCAGTCCTTCATCTCTTCTGCGTTTCCATGGTCGGCTGTTATAAGCGCAGAACCTCCTACAGATTCTATGGCCTCCACTACATTTCCAAGGCATGTGTCTACCGTCTCTAAAGCTTTTATAGCGGCCTCCATATTGCCTGTATGCCCTACCATATCAGGGTTTGCAAAGTTGAGCACCATAAAGTCGTACTCGCCAGACTTAATCCTCTTCACAGCCTCTTCAGCCAGCTCATATGCGCTCATCTCAGGCTTCAAGTCGTAAGTCGCAACTTTAGGCGAAGGTATAAGCACCCTTGTTTCCCCAGGGTTTTCAGCCTCCACTCCTCCGTTGAAGAAGAAGGTCACATGGGCATACTTCTCTGTTTCAGCTATTCTAAGCTGTGTCTTTCCATTCTTGCTCAAGTACTCACCCAGAGTGTTCACATGCGACTGCGGCTTAAATGCAATCTCCATGTTCTCTATGGTGGCGTCATACTGAGTCATGCCCACAAAGTAGGTTTCCACAGTCTTGGCTCTTTCGAAACCGTCGAAATCTCTGTCCACTATGGCCCTTGTGATCTGTCTGGCCCTGTCCGGCCTAAAGTTGTAGAATATCACAGAGTCTCCGCTGTCTATAGCGCCTGTAGGAGCGCCTTTTTCAGTTATAACTGTAGGCAGTATGAACTCGTCTGTGACTCCGCCTGTGTAGGACTGCTCTACAAGCTCGGACGGGCTTGTGGCACTCTCGCCTTCTCCAAGCACCATGGCGTTGTAGGCTTTCTCTGTCCTGTCCCATCGCTTGTCTCTGTCCATGGCGTAGTACCTTCCAGACACAGTGGCTATCTTGCCTATGCCTATCTCCTTAAGCTTTTCCTCAAGCGCCACCACATCGGCCTTTCCGCTTGAAGGAGGCACGTCTCTTCCGTCTAGGAAGCAGTGGATGTATACATCCTCTAGTCCCTCTCTCTTTGCATAGTCTAGCAGTGCATAGAGGTGTGAATTGTGGCTGTGAACTCCTCCTGGAGACAGCAGCCCTATAAGGTGAAGCTTTGAATTCTTCGACTTGCAGTTTTCAACTGCGCGCTTGAACTCCTCTTTTTCAAAGAAGTCCTGATTCTCTATGCTCTTGCTTATCCTTGTGAACTCCTGGTACACTATCCTGCCTGCTCCTATGTTCAGATGACCTACTTCCGAGTTTCCCATCTGTCCTTCAGGAAGTCCCACGTCAAGGCCACTGGCCTTTAACGTGGTGTGCGGTTTTTCAGACATCAGCTTGTCGAAGACAGGGGTGTTGGCCTTTATCACTGCATTCCCAGGATAGTCGCATCCCATTCCCCAGCCGTCTAGTATTATTATGGCCGTAAGCTGCTTGTCCATCTTACTTTACCTCTCCGTAGTTTATGAGCTTGGCAAACTCTTCTGAGTCAAGGCTCGCTCCGCCAACCAATGCTCCGTCTATATCGCTCTGACCCATTATCTCAGCCACGTTTGAAGACTTCACACTACCACCATACTGTATTCTGACAGAGTCTGCCACTTCTCCAGCTATATCTCTGACCACGTTTCTTATAAAGGATATTATCTCGTTCGCCTGCTCGCTTGTAGCGGTTTTTCCTGTTCCTATGGCCCATATAGGCTCGTAGGCTATTACTATCTTCTCTATATCTGAACTCGAAAGCCCCTTTAATCCGGCTTTCACCTGAGCTTCTACTTTCTTTTTCTCAGCTCCCGCTTCTCTTTCCTCTAGCGACTCCCCAACACACATTATAGGTGTTAATCCATGAGAAAGTGCGCTCACCATCTTCTTGTTCACTGTTTCATCTGATTCTGCGAAATACTCTCTTCTTTCAGAGTGGCCCAGCACTACATAGTCCACGCCTATCTCAGAAAGCATAAGCGGAGAAATCTCTCCTGTAAATGCTCCGTTCTCTTCCCAGTGCATATTCTGCGCTCCAAGCTTTAAATCGCTTCCGGCTATGGCCTTTTTAACCTCGCTAAGCGCAGTGAAAGGAACGCAGACTACTCCCTCTACTTCAGGCCTTGTGCTGCCCTTCAAAGAGTTGACCAGCTCAAGCGCCTCTGCTATAGTCTTATGCATTTTCCAGTTTCCTGCTATAATAGGTTTTCTCAAACTAAATCCTCCTTCTTACTTGTCCTGTATCGAATCTATTCCCGGAAGTACTTTCCCCTCGAAAAACTCTAGGGATGCTCCTCCTCCTGTAGATATATGGCTCATCTCCTTGTCGAATCCAAACTGCTCTACAGCAGCCGCAGAGTCTCCTCCACCGACTATAGTCATTCCGTCGCATTCAGCCATGGCCTTTGCAACCCCTATAGTTCCGTTTGCATAGTTAGACATCTCGAACACTCCCATAGGTCCGTTCCAGACAACTGTCTTAGCAGCTCTTATCTCGTCTGCAAAAAGCGCCGTAGTTTTAGAGCCTATGTCTAGCCCCATCTTGTCGGCTGGTATGCTCTTTACATCCACTTCTTCGAATGCCACGTCGTTCTTGAACTCAGATGCCACCACAGTGTCAACAGGCAGCATCAGCTTTACGCCTTTAGCCTCTGCCTTAGCTATAAGCTCTTTTGCAAGCTCCAGCTTGTCTTCTTCCACAAGCGACTTTCCTATCTCGCATCCTTCTGCCTTTAGGAAAGTGAACATCATTCCCCCGCCTATTATAAGCGAGTCCACTTTGTCTAGGAGATTCTCTATTACACCTATCTTGTCTGAAACCTTGGCACCTCCAAGTATCGCCACGAAAGGTCTTTCAGGATTAGACATCGCCTTGCCCATAAACTCAACTTCCTTCTCCACAAGGTATCCCATGGCTGAAGGCAGTATGCTGCTTACCCCTACATTTGAAGCATGAGCCCTGTGAGCCGTTCCAAATGCGTCGTTTACATATAAGTCCCCTAGTGAAGCCAGCTCTTTTGAGAACTCTTCTCCATTTTTCTCTTCTTCCTTTCTATACCTTGTGTTCTGTAGCAGAACCACATCGCCGACTTTCATATTCTCTACGGCTGACTTTGCATTCTCTCCAACTACATTGTCGTCAGCGGCAAAAACCACTTCTTTTCCAAGCAGCTCTCCAAGTCTCACAGCAATTGGTGCAAGTGAATACTCCGGCTTAGGCTCTCCCTTAGGTCTTCCAAAGTGAGACATCACCACTGCCTTTCCTCCGTTTTCTATCACGTACTTTATAGTAGGAAGTGCGCTTGCTATTCTTATATCGTCTGTTATCTCTCCGTTTTCGTTCATAGGAACGTTGAAATCACATCTTATGAGTACTCTCTTTCCATTTACATCTAGGTCTTTTATGCTCTTCTTGTTTAACATCTATATACCTCCCTTATTTCTATGTACTTCGAAATAGAGCCCTTAGGCTCTATTTCGAATCTCTATTCTGTTTTGGATTATTAAAGTCCTTTAGTAGCTACGTGCTTAACTAGGTCTACAACTCTCTCTGAGTATCCCCACTCGTTGTCATACCAAGACACAACTTTAACCATGTTTCCTATGACCATAGTTGAAAGTCCGTCAACTATAGAAGATCTCTTGTCTTTTCTGTAGTCTATAGATACAAGTGGCTCTTCCGAGAATCCAAGTATCCCTTTAAGCTCGCCTTCAGCGGCAGCCTTAAGCGCAGCGTTTACTTCTTCTGCTGTAGTCTCTTTTTCAACTTCGAAAACAACGTCAACTACTGACACTGTAGGAGTTGGGACTCTCATGGCGAATCCGTTAAGCTTTCCTTTAAGCTCTGGTATTACAAGCGCAACTGCCTTGGCAGCTCCTGTAGTAGTCGGTATTATAGACTCTGCAGCCGCTCTCGCTCTTCTAAGGTCCTTGTGGTCTCCGTCTAGGATTCTCTGGTCGTTAGTGTAAGCGTGAACTGTAGTCATAAGACCTTTGTTTATTCCGAACTTGTCTAGTATAACCTTTGCAACTGGAGCCAGACAGTTAGTCGTACAAGAAGCGTTTGAAAGTATATGGTCAGTCTCTGGATTGTACTCGCCTTCGTTTACTCCCATAACTATAGTTCTATGGCACTCTTTAGCTGGTGCAGTTATTATAGCTTTCTTAGCTCCTGCCTTTATGTGCTTTCCTAGTCCCTCTATATCCTTGAAAGCCCCTGTAGCGTCTACAACTATCTCAACACCGAACTCTTTCCAAGGTATCTCTTCTGGGTTTCTATGAGATACAACTTTTATTTCTCTTCCGTTTACTACCATTGCATCTTCTTTGACTTCCACTGTTCCAGGGAATATGCCGTATAGCGAGTCGTATTTGAACATATGTGCAAGGTTAGCCACATCTCCTGATCCGTTGTTTATAGCCACAACTTCGAACTCTTTTACGTCTCCCTCTATACTGGCTCTAAGTACGTCTCTTCCTATTCTTCCAAAACCACTTATTCCAACTTTAACTGTCATAAATAATTCCTCCTTGTTATATGTTTAGATAAATTACATATCTTTAATATTATATACCACTTTTGGCTAAAACTACTCATATTTAAACGCTTGATTAGCCCTCTAAATTATAGTTTATTATAGAACAAAATTCAAGCTAAACCGAAACAAAGGGCCCAACTTTGAGTCTGGCCCTTTTCTGTACAATCTATAAATTTAAATCCTGCTTCATATAGGGCTCTCCGTTCGCCTTCGGTCCATTTGACTTTCCCACGAACCCCATAAGCACTAAAAGCGTTATCACATAAGGGATCATCGACAGCAGCTGGTTCGATATATTCACCCCTGTACCTCCGAAGTAAATTATAAAGCCCTGCGCTCCGCCGAAAAGAAGGCATGCCCACATAGCTCCCTGTGGCTTCCACTTTCCAAATATCATGGCCGCAAGCGCTATGAATCCCTGTCCTGATATAAGGGTCGGCCTGAAGTTAGATACTACAGCTATGCTCATGGCGGCTCCTCCGAATCCTGAAAGTATTCCTGAGCAGACTACCGAGAAATATCTAAGCCTGTGTACATTTATGCCGAGTGTATCTGCGGCCTTAGGATGTTCTCCCACCGACCTTATCCTGAGTCCAAGCCTTGTCTTGTAAAGCACAAACCAGATCAGCAAAACCATCAGAAAAGCTATATATACAGTCGCATACTGGTTCAGTACAAGGTCTAGGACAGAGTTTCTTTCAAAGATTCCATTGAATGGCCTCGGCATTTTATCGTCCAGATTTATCGGCCTTGTGAGCGTAGCCCCGTCAAAGAAAATCCTGCTCAGGAAAAGCGAAAGCCCTCCTCCTAGAAAGTTCATCGCTATTCCAGATACAACCTGGTCTGCCCCGAATGTAATAGAGGCTACTGCGTGAAGAAGTGCCAGCAGACCGCCTGATACCCCGGCGGCCAAGAAAGCCAGCCAAGGGTTCCCCGTGAAGTATCCAACTGTCGCCCCTGTAAAGGCCCCTATGGTCATCATGCCTTCAAGCCCTATGTTTATAACCCCTGAATTCTCAGACATAACTCCCCCAAGCGCGGTATACATCAGTGGTGCAGCATACATAAGTGTAGTTCCAAGTATAAAGGCAATCTCTGTTAGTGAAATCATTCTGCTTCACCTCTCTTTTTCTTTAGCTTGTGTGCGATTACCTTTATGAAATTAGGCATCGCAGTGAAGAAAACTATAGATCCTATCATTATGTCTATTACCTCTGAAGGTGCTCCAAGCGCAGGCTGAATCTTAGGCCCTCCGTACTTGAGTCCTCCGAAGAGCAGTCCTGCAAGCACAGACCCCAGTGGAGTGGTGTTTCCTAGAAGCGCCACGGCTATACCGTCGAACCCGTTCCCCTCCATAGCTGCAAGTACGGATATCTCCTTTGTAACCCCAAGCACCTGAGTAGCGCCTCCAAGACCTGCCAGAGCCCCACTTATAACCATAGAGATAACTATGCTTCTATTTACGTTTATTCCGCCGTACTCTGAAGCGTCTCTATTGTACCCGACAGCTCTAAGCTCATACCCAAGGGTGGTCTTGTTCAGCGTATACCATACAAACAGCGCTGCCAATACAGCAAAGGCTATCCCCAGGTTTACAGGTGTGGAGAAAATCCCTCTTATAAACTCGTTTCCGCTAGTTCTAAGACCCCCCAATATGCTTATCTGAGCCGTCTCCAGTATCTTCTGCGAAGCCTCGCTCTGCGGCCTTCTGAACTTGTCCCAGAAGACTATATAGTTGTTTAAGTATAGCGCTATCCAGTTGAGCATTATAGTGGATATTACCTCGTGGACTCCGAACTTGGACTTTAGCAGCCCAGCTATTCCACCCCAAACTCCCGCTGCAACCATCGCTATTATGATTACAACTACTGCATGTATTCCAGCTGGAAGCTCCAAGAAATAGCCTGCCAGAGCTGCCGTAGCGGCTCCCACTATATACTGCCCTTCTGCCCCTATGTTGAAAAGCCCCGTTCTGAAGGCAAACGCCACGGAAAGCCCAGTCAGTATTATAGGCACAGACCTTATGAATGTCCATGAGATATACCTAGGCCTGCTGAAAACACCCTCTATCATTATCCCGTAGGCCTCTAGCGGGTTGTACCCTGAAACTGCAAGCGCTATCCCTCCGACTACAAGCCCTAGCAACACAGAGAAGATAGTCAGGAAAATCTGTTTATTCTTCATCGTGAACACCTCCTCCTGCCATCATGTAGCCTAGTTCTTTTTCGTCTGTATCTTTAGGGTTCACTATCCCCACTATCTTCCCGTCGTATATTACAGCTATCCTGTCCGACACGTTCAACACCTCGTCTAGTTCAAACGAAATAAGCAGTACAGCCTTGTCCTGGTCTCTCTGCTCTACAAGCGACTTGTGCACAAACTCTATAGCCCCCACATCTAACCCTCTTGTTGGCTGTGCTGCTATCAGCACGTCAGGGTTGTTTGTGACTTCCCTTGCTATTATGACTTTCTGCTGATTTCCACCTGAAAGCTCCTTGGCGTAGGCCTCCTCGTTGGCTGGCCTTACGTCGAACTTCGCTATGAGGGTGTTGGCAAAATCAGATATGGCCTTCTTGTTGAGCTTTCCCTTCTTGGAGAAAGGCTCTTTGTTGTAGTTTTCAAGTATCATGTTTTCGCTTATCTTGAAGTCCATCACCAGTCCACGCTTTTGCCTGTCCTCTGGAATATTGGAAAGCCCAGCTCCGATTATCTCTTTTGGCGATCTGTTTGTGATATCCACTCCGTTTAAAATCACCTTGCCAGACTCTATCTTTCTAAGTCCTGTCATGCCCTCTATAAGCTGGCTCTGACCGTTTCCATCTACTCCGGCTATCCCGAGGATTTCACCTCTCCTCAGCTCTAGCGAAAGACCCCTTACCTTTTCTATGTTTCTGTTGTCCTTGACAGTCAAGTTTTCCAGCTTTAGCACGACTTCTCCAGCCTCTTTTTCTTTCTTTTCGACGTCGAAGTTGACTTCTCTTCCCACCATCTTTCCAGCAAGCTCTTCTTCCGACACTTCAGATACCTTTACTGTGTCTATGTACTTGCCTCTCCTTATGATGGTACAGTTATCTGCCATAGCCTTTATCTCTCTTAGCTTGTGTGTGATTATTATTATGGATTTGCCCTGATGCGTGAGCTCCTCTACTATTTTTATAAAGTCCTCTATCTCCTGCGGTGTAAGCACCGCTGTAGGCTCGTCAAATATGATTATGTCGGCGCCTCTGTATAGCGCCTTTATGATTTCCACTCTCTGCTGCATTCCTACACTTATATCTTCAACTTTCTCGTCTAGTTTCACCTTAAGCCCGTATTTCTCCATTATCTCTTCTGCCTTTTCCTTGGCAGACTCGCTGTCCAGCACTCCAAGTCCCTTGACGCTCTCTGTCCCAAGCATTATATTCTCTACAACTGTAAATGGCTCTACAAGCATGAAGTGCTGATGGACCATTCCCACACCTTTCTCTATAGCTATGCTCGGGTTGGCTGAAGTCAGCTTTTCTCCCTTTACGTAGACCTCCCCTTCATTTGCGGCGTAGAGCCCGTAGAGCACATTCATAAGCGTGGTCTTCCCAGCTCCATTTTCGCCTAGAAGGGCATGGACTTCTCCCTTGTGAAGTGTCAGGTTTACTCCGTCTAGCGCTTTGAAACTCCCAAACTTCTTGGTTATATTCTTCATCTCTATTACTTTCTGGCTGTAGTCGGCGTTGTTCAAGGTAATCCCCCCTTTTTCAAATTTAGCCCAGATCTCAAGAGATCCAGGCTAAATCGTCATTTACTTAAGTGTCTCTGTATAAGCTTCAAATGTCTCTTTGTTTAGAGGCACTTCTATTTCTCCAGCTACTATTTTTTCCTTTATACCGTCTACTTTATCTAGTATCTCTTTAGGCACATTGTCTGATGAAGTAGGTGCTATGTCTACAGCGCCTTCCTCTAGTCCGTATACTTTAGTGCTTCCACCTTCGAACTTCCCGTCTTTAAGCTCTTCTACGAGATTGTAAACTCCCATGTCGACTCTCTTCATCGCTGAAGTTATGACGTTTTCAGGAGCTAGGTAGTTCTGGTCTCTGTCCACACCTATGGCATACTTGTTCTGCTCTTTAGCCGCCTCTATTACACCGTCTCCAGTTCCTCCTGATGCATGGAACACTATGTCTGCACCTTGCTGGTACATTGAGTTAGCTATGGCTTTACCTTTGGCTGGATTGTCGAAAGCCTCCGCATATTGAACCAGCACTTCCACATTCTTCCCTAGCTCTTTGTTTGCATAAGCCACGCCTGCTCTATATCCGTATTCAAAGCCATCGATTACGTCTCCAGCTATCCCGCCTACGAAACCTACCTTGTCTGTCTCTGTCATGCTAGCAGCTATATATCCAACTAGGAAAGACGGCTGCTCTGCCTTGAACACAACTCCAACTACGTTTTCAGGTGTCTCCTCACCATAAGAGTAGTCGACTATGGCGTACTTCTGATCAGGATTGTTCTCCGCCGAAGTCTTTATGGCCTCTGAAAGCTTGTATCCTATCCCCCAGATAAGCTCGTTGTTTGAATCGAGAAGAGTCTCTAAATTCGGGACATAGTCTGCGTCCTGAGTAGACTCTACATAAGAAGCCCCTATACCAAAGTCCTTCTCAGCCTTCTGGAGCCCTTCCCAAGCCGATTGGTTGAAGGACTGGTCGTTCACTCCTCCTACGTCAGTAACCATAGCAACTCTTATGGATTTCTCACCGCTTTCGCCGCCTTCATCTCCTCCGCCGGAGCACCCTACAGCCCCAAGCGCAAGCAGTCCTGAAATAGATAGTGCCAATGCCTTTTTAAGTAACATCTTTACTCCTCCTTTTTTTATGTATTTAATAACCTTATACCCTACTAAACCAATTGCTAACTTTAAATAAAAAAAGAAACCTTTATCATTTTTGTAATAATAAAGGTTTCTTTTATATGATTTAAACTTCTACTGAACGTATCCTTCTTTAGAAAGAACTTCTGTAGCTTTTTCAACTTTGGCTTCGTTTACCATTACGATAGGACCTGTACATCCCATACCGCTCTCAGCGTAGATTCCATTTTTCCAAAGAGCTTGAACAGCGTCCTCTAGATCCATTATGTCTACTCCTGAAATCGATCCTGTAACTACTTCCGCCTCAGGTGCAACTACTTCTGCTTCTTCTTCAGCTGGCTTCTTGCTGTCTTTCTTTGTAAGGGCAGCAGTCACGTCGCAAAGTTTAGCCTTTTGAACAGCATCAAACTCAGCTTCGCTTATCTTGCTCACCTTTCCTCTTACAAGGTCTCCAGCATACTGTATAGCGTTGGCTATTACTGTAGCTCCTGAAGCTCTTGAAACTATAAGCACAGTCTTGTCGTATCCCTGGCCGATTCCAGGTCCGTATCCGTATCCCATAGCCTCTATGCTTCCACCTGTAGTGTAAGAAGAGAACATCTTCATAAGGATATTTCCTGTAAGCGAGTCTGTAACCATTACGTCAGGTGTAGCAGTGAGAAGGTCATTTCCTCTCATCACGCATCCTCCGTCTGATCTCATAGACTCAGCGAACTCTATTCCATATCCGTTTTCTTTAAGTTCGTTTAGTGCTCTTTCTACCTGTCTAGCTCCGTCTACATTCAGTATTCCAACTGTAGGCTTAGCTATACCCATAGCTTTTGCAGTTATGATTCCGTGAACAGCATTTCTTATCATACCCTCAACTCTGTGAGCTGATGAAGTACCTGTAGTTGTAGCTATGAACATCTCTTTTCCGCCTGCTGGAGTTATAACTCTACCTACTGTAGAAACTCCTATAGGGAAGTTGTAGTGCATAGTCACAACACTTGAGATCTCTCCGCTTGAAAGAAGGCTCTCCATAACGCTGTGCTGCTCGTCTTCAGTATTGGCTTCATATACTGTCAGTTCTGTATCTACTTTAGGTCCTATAGCGATAACTTCGATATTAGGATTGTTTTTCTGAGCCAGTTCAGCACCTTTAAGTGTATTGTCTACTCCGTGCTCACTTCCTAGAAGTGTAACTCCAACTCTTACTCTCTCTCCAAATGCTCCAGTCTCTATAGCGTCTGCTATATCGCTAAACACCTTTCCTATCATATTCTTAACATTTTCTGACATTTAAATCACCTCTAATTTCCTAATAGATGTGATGCAAAATCTCTCATTGCTTCTGCTACTAGTTTTTTCACTTCTTCTTCTGATACTCCTTGATCAGCTCCTACTTTACCGTCGTTCTTCTCGATAACTATAGAAACTCCGTCGAATAGGTTAGTCATACGTCCTAGGAACAGACTTCCCTTTCCAACTATCATGGCTCTCTTTATTTCGTCGTTTAGCATAGCGTCTCTACAGAATCCGATGTAAGGAACTCCTGATGGTATATGCCCTTGAGTAGGTGCCCATCCTGGAAGACCGTGCTTAGATCCGAAAGTAGCCACGTCAGCTTTTTGAAGCTCGCCTCTCTTAACTCCAAGAGCTGCTATCATCTTGTAGTTAGCTGCTGGAACGTCTCCTGCTCCTGCTGGCTTAGTTATATCTGGGTTCTGCATCTCTACAGAGTACTTGTCTATATCAGTTATCTTAAGGTTTCCTTTGTCAAGTGGCGCTGTTATAAGTGAAGTTATAACTGCCTGTGGCGAAGAACCTGTAGCAACTGTATGTCTTCCAACTAGGTCAGTTCTAAGGATTGGGTTTACTCCGTCGTTTTCGCTAACTAGTACAGCGAATCCGCCTAGTACGTCCTCTAGTATAGGAAGTTCTTTCTTAAGGTGATCTTTACCGTTCATTCCAAGCTTAGCTGAAGCTCCTCCAGCTACTATTGCAACATTCTTGTATACACCTGACTTTACTAGGGCAGCTGCCTCTATAAGTGCATGTGTAGGTGCTGCACAGAATCCTCTTGTGTCTGAACCTGTAGCGTTTATACATCCAGTAGCTTCCGCTATGGCCTTAGCGAAGTTTCCTCCACCTCTCTGGTTCATGTCTCCACAAGCTTCCTCTGAACACTCTATAACGTACTCTATTTCAGTAGCGTCTATGTTGTTCTTAGCTATAAGGTTTAGCATAGAAAGTATTCCAGAAGCCTTTACAACTAGGTTCTCGAATATAACGTGAGCGTTTAGGTTTACGTCTATCTCGTGTGCTCTCTTAACGCATCCAACTACTTTGCCATCATGGTAAAGTGCTTCAGCGTGGTGGTTTGCTATAAGGTCTTCTATTACAGAAAGCTCTTCTCCTTCTTTTATCTTAGAAGTTATATATTCTGTAACTAGTGGATGAGCCTCTAGCTGTGCTTTCGCCTCTGCTGCAAAAGCAGACTCTAGCTTAACTAGGTCGAAAGCGTCAGATGCCTGCATAAGTCCTATGAACTCAGCTTGTGGCATTATCTCTCCGTACTTTGCGAATCTCTCAGCACCTTCAACTGACTTTCCAGCCCAAGGCATTTCGTAGTTGGCGTTTAGCTCTTCTGGAGTTATACCCCCTATATAAGTCTGGTTTGGTGGGTAGCTAACTACTTCCTCGTATGAACGTATATTATTTGGCACTGCTTTTAGATACTCTGACTCAGGGTTCATTATTCTCTCTGATGTTTGAGTTGTTCCATTGTGGATTATCATGTCTGGAGTATGTACAAGTACATATCCTGCACCTTTAATAACTGGGTATGACATATTTCAATTCACCTCCGAAATTTTTAAAACGGCTTTATTTATAAAAAGGGTGATGTATACATCACCCGTTTTATCTTACCATTAATTAGCCTTCAAAGCAATTAGTCTTCGAATACTGTTTGTCCATCTACTTCAGTTGTAAGAGCCTCAAGAGCCTTCTCAACTATTTTCTTTCTTAACTCGTACTCTTCTTCCATAGTTAAGTTAGGATTTCCAAGTGGATGAGGTATTGCTATAGCTGGTACTATTCTGTTAGCTCCAACTGTAAGTGATATAGGTACCACTGTACAGATATGAACTACAGGTATTCCAGTTTTCTCTATTTCTTTTACCATTGTTGCACCGCAACGTGTACAAGTACCTCAAGTAGAAGTTAAGATAACTGCGTCTACTCCATCAGCTATAAGCTCTTTAGCTATTTCAGCTGCGAAAGCTTTAGAACTTGCAACAGCAGTTCCGTTTCCTGTTGTTGAGTAGAAATATCTGTGAAGAGATCCTATCTTTCCTTCTTTCTCCATGTTTCTTAGAACGTCTACAGGTATAACTCTGTCAGCGTCTTGGTTGGCATAAACTGGGTCATGTCCACCGTGAGCTGTTTCGAATTCACCTTCAACTAGATCGTCTATTCCATCTATGTCGTACTTACCGTACTTAGATGCACTAGAAGACTCTATTCTGTCAGGGTTTCCTGCAGGAACGATTCCTCCAGAAGTAACTATAGCTATTTTAGCCTTAGAAAGGTCTTTTATAGCAGCTCCTGGCTCAACTCTGTCGAAGTCTGGCATTGGGAACTCAGTCTCAAAAGCCTCTCCCTTAAGTTTCTTGACAATCATATCTACAGCTCTCTCAGATCCTCTCTTTTCAGCGAAAAGATTCTTTCTGATTCCTCTAGGGATATAGTTGTCTTCAGCTGGAGTTCCTATTTCTTCACCCTTTACCATCTTAAGAGCAAGAGCTGACATTTTCTTAACAGCATCTCTCATTCCAGCGGCACTGTTCTTAGTAGAAACTATATAAGCTTCTTTCTTGAACATGTCTGCTCCTGGGTTCTCTATATACATTCCTGTAAGCGCTGGGATTCCTAGCTCTTTTTGTACAGCTGCTGTGATAGCACCACAAGCAACCCCGTATCTACCTGCATTGAAAGCTGGTCCTGCTATGAATAGATCTGGATTGTATTTCTTTACCATCTCTAGTATAGTAGCCTTAGCTTCTTCTATATTTTCATTAAAAAATGAGTCACCACAAATTACAGTTGCAACTATTTCAACTTCGTCTTTTAAGCTTTGTGTGAAAGCCAGTCCTGGTCCTATTATTTCTTCTCTGACCTCAGGAGCTATATCAGCTTTTTCCTCTCCACCTATACCTGCGAAGAACTGGTTGATATATTGCACAACTTTTATCTTACTCATTTATTTCCCCCCTCTCTTATTTTTGGGTTCGTTCTCCAAAATTAGAACTTTGTGAACTCTTCTCTTATTTCTTTCATTGCTTCGATTATTTCGTCTACTTCTAGTACCATCTCCATCATTCCTACTTGGTCTTCGTAAACGTCTTCGTCTACTTCTGACTTGAATTCTGGCTCTACTGCGTGGAATACTCTGAGTCCTAACTGAACTCCTGTTAATGGACCTGCGAAAGTTGGGTCTCCGTTTGTAACTGTTTCAGCAGCTAGTGCAGCAGATTCTGCTTCTGCAGCTCCTACTATAACTACTACGTTTTCAGCACCGTGCTTCTCAGTTAAATCTTTTACCCTCTGTTGGTTTTCTAAGTCCATTGATCCTGCAGCCGTTCAGACAAAACATTCTGTTGACGAGAATACTACTTCAGCACCAGTTGATTTAAGACATTCTTCAACCGCTGGTCCTGGGATTCCGTCTCTATCGCCTATGATTATTACTTTACTGTTATCGAATAATCCCATGTCGACACTTCCTTTCATATTTTTTTATTTTTATTTTAATCTATTTTCTATACTAATTAGAATCCTCTAGCTGTTAACTTGTTGAAGCCCATCTCATTTGTAGCTCCTGTTATAGCTTGAAGCTCAACTGTTATACTTCCGTCAGCCTTAAGACTTCCGTCGAATCCACCAGCTATTATGTCTACTGGATCTAGGTATCCTATTACTCTGTCTAGCTTAGGAAGCTCTATAACTTCGTTTGCATTTCCACCAGTAACAACTGCATTTGCAAGTGGGTCAGCGTCAGCTAGTGATTGAGAAGCTCCGTCTCTTCCAGCGTACTCGTCAGTTATTATAACTGTCTTAACACCCTTTTGCTCTATCTTCTTGCAGTTCATTATAAGGTCTGTATCTGGATTTCCGAATCCCTCTTGAGAAACGATAGCTCCGTCTAGTCCAAGATACTCAGTAAGTCTAGCTGTCCAGTTTGAAGATCTCTCTTTGTCAGCAAGGTATACGTTCTCGTTAGTTATTATCATTCCAACGAAGTTGATCTCTTTACCATGCTTAGCAAACATGTCTTGTATAACTGGGTTGTTTAGGTGATGATAAGTTGTGTTTTTGTCACATGCAGAAACACAGTTACCGCTTATTATAGCTCCATCCATTATCTCAGTTGGGTTTATTATAGTCGGTATTATCTGCTTAGCATCTACTCCGTAAACATAAGTGTCATGCATTAGACCTTGAGTCTGAAGCATTTGTACATAAGCTACCTTAGGTAGTTCTGGGTACTTAGCAACGCTCTCTAGTATTGGTAGAGTCTCGAATGAGTTAACCTCATCTGCAGCAACCTCTTTACCAGCTTTTCCTAGGTAAGCAGCTGCCTTAAGTCCAGCCATTCTTAGGGCCTTCTCATGCTCATGTTGCTTCAATCCTTCAACTGGCTCCATTATTAAGACAACGTTGTTTGTCTTTGAAAATGGAGTGTAATCAGCTCCTGGTCCTGTCATGTCTATTATACCCTCTTGGAAAGCTACAACCTTTCCTGTAGTAACCACTGCAGCACCTTTTAATACATGCGTTCTTCCTGATCCAACAGTTTCTACCTTAGATAGAACTCCTGGGAACAGTCCTCCTGGTCCTTCAACCTTAGTTCTTGGCTCTATTACGTCCTTAACTGGAGTTATTCTAACGCTCTCTCCTGGTCTAGCTAGATCTACGTCTACGCTAGCTAGGTTTTCATCGCCAGACACCTCAGCTATAAGCTCTTCCTTGTTAACGTAAAGAACTCCATTTTCTACTTTAGTTTCTGCACCAAACTGTACATCTTTTATAAAGATATTACCTATTTCTAGGCGCATGTACTTCACCTCCTCTTAGTATTTAGAAATTTTATTTTTTGTAAAATTTATATATTATCTCAGGGGTCAAGTCTTCTAGACCCGTGAGTAAATATCCCATCTATGAGTTGAACTTTGACTCTATATACTTGTCCGCCTGAACTGCGGCTATCGCTCCATCTGCGGCGGCCGTTATGACCTGCCTCAGCGGTGTAACTCTACAGTCTCCAGCCACATAGACTCCATCTGCACTTGTCTTCATTCCGGAATCTGCGACTATATAGTCTCTGTCCATCTCAAGCTTTCCTTTGAAGAGTTCTGTATTTGGGATATATCCTACGAATACGAATATTCCAAAAGTCATGTCCTCTTCTGAAGCCGATATCTCTGTCTCTTCACCTGTCTCGATATTCCTTATGACCATGGCATTCACTACACCTTCACCCTTGATTTCAACGACCTCTGAATTCCATACGAAGTCTATCTTAGGATTTTTGAAAGCCTTGTCCTGGATCGACTTAGCTGCTCTTAAGCTGTCTCTCCTGTGAATTATCGTTACTTTTCTAGCAAACTTAGTCAGATGTATCGCCTCTTCCACCGCGGCATCCCCGCCGCCCACTACATATACTTCCAGTCCAGTGAAGAAATCTCCATCGCAAGTTGCGCAGTAGGAAACGCCTCTCCCTGTGAACTCCACTTCTCCAGGACATCCTATAAGCCTAGGGTAAGCTCCGGTAGCGACTATAACTGCTCTAGCCTTGTACTCACCTTTTTCTCCCCTCAGAACTTTTATGTCTGAATCAAAGTCCACATCTGTTATGTTGTCTGTAGTCAGCTCCGACCCAAACTCCAAGGCCTGCTCCAGCATCCTCTCTGTGAGAGTCATCCCTGAGGCTTCCTTTATAGATCCTGGGTAGTTTGCCACATCTTCAGTGCCTGTTATCAGGCCCCCTGGTCTTTCCTTCTCTATGACCAGCGTATCCAGTTTTGCTCTTGAAGCGTAAAGCCCTGCTGAAAGCCCTGCCGGCCCCGCCCCAATAATTACTACATCATATATTTTATCCATTTAAACCACTCCTAGAATAATCACTTTTCACATTCAATTTATACCCAATTCCAAAGCATTTATTCTTAATAGAAGCGTCAAATGTGCTACATATGCTTTTTCATGTCTACCGCCTGTTCTATAACCGAGCTGTCTATGACTTGAAAGTCCTCTAGACAGTTTGGACTCCAGTTTGGGGTCTTCTTGTCTCTTTGAAACTTCTTAGTCGACTCTATGCTGCTCTCTATTATAGATAGTGATTCAAAGTCCACGCTTCCAAAGCTTTTTGCACTGAGTATAGCGCTCTTGTAAGGCGTCTCATTCGGCTTCAAGCTACTTGAAAGAGGATGTGTCAGGAGTTTATGCCCGCTGTGAATCCTGTCTCTCATAACTTCCAGTATTCCCAGAAAATCTACTTCTCTATACTCAACATCCATGACTGCGTTAAATTTTTCATTAACTAAGGGATTATTTGTAACTATAAGTTCCTTCACACATTCACTTCCTTTTGACTTTTAAAGTCGCTTAGCGACAAAAAAACAGAGTAAAGACATCTGCCTTTACTCTGTTGCTTTTACCTGAGAGTTTCTCTAAAGTAGATTGCTCCTTCGGTGCCATTAGGCTTTCCAGAGTACTGTCCAAACACGGTCCTTTTACCTGAGAGTTTATATCATGATCGGCAAAACCATGATTTGCTCCTTCGGTGCCACCTAGTGGGCTCTCCCGCATTCTTCATCCAGTTGAAGATTATTTCGTTAATAAAAAATCAATATCTTCTTGAATTCATTATAATATATAATTTATCTATACACAATAGTTTTTCATATCTTTTTTCTATATTGTCGTTATTTTATTTTGTACAATTTCCACCTTGACTTGATGCATGTTTTGTGATTGAAAAACGGCGTGAAAAAGCGAGGTCTGAACCTCAAACCTCGCTCTGAATTACGTTCTTTTTTGCTTAAGCGCTCTCTTCTTCTAGAGCGTCTATTATATACTGAGCCATGTTAGACGAGTGATCTCCCACTCTCTCTAGGTTGCTTATTATGTCCAGGTAAACTATACCTGAGCTTGGCTGGCACTCCTGTGCATTCAGCCTCTCTATATGGCTTGCTCTGTACTTCTTCTCAAGTCTGTCTATTTCGTCTTCTCTTATTATTACCTCTTTAGCTAGATTCATATCTGCAAGCTTAAAGGCAGTCAGTGTGTTCTTGTAAAGATCTAGTGTCTTGTCGAACATCAGCTTGAGCTCATCTATGGCGCCTTCGCTGAACCATAGGTTGTTGTCTATCCTGTACTGAGTCTGCTCCGCTATATTGTCCGCATGGTCGCCTATTCTCTCTATGTCGTTTATGGCATGGAACAATGTTGTAACTGTCTTGTGCTCCTTGTTAGTAAGCGTAAGCCCGCCTAGGTTTACAAGGAACTTGGTTATTTCAGCTTCAAGTTCGTTTATCCTTCTCTCGTTCTCAAAGACTTCCTGTGTGAGCTTCTCATCTTTCTTATAGAATGATTCCAGTGATCTGTCGAGATTTTCAAGCACCATCTTGCCCATCCTGAGCACTTCTTTTGAAGCCTGTCCTACTGCTACAGAAGGTGTCTCAAGTATCCTGTCGTCTATATACTTGAGCAGCTGCTCTTCCTCTTTCCCGCCTTTTATAAAGGTCTCTGCGGCCTTAACTAGAAGCCCTGCAAACGGGAACTGTATTACCACATTTATTAGATTGAAGAATGTGTGCGCATTTGCTATCTGTCTCTCCACAGAGTTTGGCGATATGTTGTAGACCAAAGTCTGCACAGGTTTCCTGAGCACTACCATGAATATAATTGTTCCAATCAGATTGAAAAGCAAGTGCATAAACGCAGCCTGCTTGGCAGCTCTGCTGGCCCCTATACTTGAGAGCATAGCTGTTGTAGTAGTCCCTATATTGTCTCCGAACAGAATCGGAAGGGCCATCTCTATCGTAAGCAGTCCCTGGCTCGAAATCGCAAGTAAAAGCCCTATCGAAGCACTGCTGCTCTGAAGTATAGTAGTTATTCCAAATCCGACCAGTATTCCAACCACAGGGTTGTCTAGTCCGCTTAGCAGCGACTTGAAAGCCTCTGACTTGCTGAGCGGCTTTAGAGCGCCTGACATTGTGTCCATACCTATGAAGAGTATACCGAATCCTATAAGTATTTCAGCTATGTCTTTCGTCTTTTTCTTGGAGGCAAAAAGCCACATTGCAACACCTATTCCTATTATAAGCGGTGCAACATCTGAAAGCTTGAAAGCGATCAGCTGGGCTGTCACGGTCGTACCTATGTTCGCCCCCATCAATACTCCTACGGCCTGACGTAAGTTCATCAGCCCTGCATTTACAAATCCAACCATCATTACAGTTGTAGCGGAACTGCTCTGTATTACCATAGTAACGGCTCCACCTACTAGGACTGCCATGAATCTGTTGCTAGTGAGTACTTCTATCAGCCTTTTAAGCTTTTCTCCCGCTGATTTCTGAAGTCCTGCTCCCATCAGATTCATCCCATAAAGGAACAATCCCAGTCCTCCTATAACTCCTATAGCTATTTCCATTTCTCTCCTCCTCTAATTCGTGTTGATAAAATATGCTTATCGCAACATTTAACATAATAATATAAAAGAATATTCTCTTTGTTAAATCCATGTTAAGTTTCTTAAGTTTTTTAACATATCACCTTAAGTCTTTAAATCCAACTTGCCTAAGCGCTTCGTAAACCACTATGGCGACTGCGTTTGAAAGATTTAGGGATCTGGCCTTTTCGACGTCGACCATAGGTATCCTCATAAGCCTTTCGCTGTACTTCTCCATTATCCAGTCTGGAAGGCCTGAAGTCTCTCTCCCAAACACGATGTAGCTGTCGTCTTGAAAGCTGAAGTCTGTGTAGTTTTTTTGAGCCTTGGTGCTTGAAAAGTAAAACACCCCGTCTGCATTTTTTTCAAAAAACTCCTCTGCGCTCTCGTAGACATTTATGTCTAGCAGCTCCCAGTAGTCAAGCCCTGCCCGCTTTACAGCCTTTTCGTCTATCGAGAAGCCCAGTGGCTTTATAAGGTGTAGTCTGCTTCCTGTTGCCGCACAAGTCCTGGCTATATTCCCGGTGTTCTGGGGTATCTCTGGCTGAAAAAGTACTATGTTCATCTGTATTCCTCCTATTTTTCTAAAGTATTCTAAAGTAAAAGAAGGATTCTCATTGAATCCTTCTTTAGTTTGCCTGCGCTTGAAGCTCATCTTCCTGCTCGACATCTTCCGACTTAAGTGTCTCTATTTTTTCACGAGCCAACTTCTCTATAGTTCTGTTCTGGCTTATGCTTCTGTCGAACACTATCTTGTTCATCCACCTCAAGGCCTCTTTTTTATTCCCAAGCCTTTCGTTTATGTCTCCGATAAGATAGCCTATGGTTATTTCATCTGCTCCCTCTTTCATCAGGTCTTCTTCCATATAGGCCTTGTCGTAGAGCTTGAGTGTCATGTCCAGATACTTGTACTCGTTTTCGATATCCCCGTAGAGCCTATTAACCCACGCCATTCTAAGACATATGCCACCTAGCTCCACCTTGGACTTCTTCATAAGTTCGGCCTCGTAAAGAGCAAATTTATACGCTTTGATTGCATCCTGTTTATCTCTCACGTCTGTATAATCCTGTTTTATCCATTTATACATGATATTTTCTTTTATAATTGCTATTCCTCTTTTGCTTATGTTTTCAAAATGTTTTTCTATAGCGGAGTATCCGCAGTTAGGGCACATTATCACCTCGTACTTTATGGGATGCTCTTCTACGTCTTTAAATCTCTTGAATAAATCTGTATCCATCGTTTCCACTCTCAGCTTGGAGCTTTTCACTTTCGTAGTCTCAAACTTAGACTTGCAGACAGGACACTCTAGTTTTTTCTTGTATATGCACATCTTATCACCTTTCAACATTTGTATAGTCTATTTTCCGTATATCCTTACCTGTACTGTATTTCCAACTATGTCTGATTTTATGAATACCGGATAGTCAAAGCTGTTTCTGAATCTAAAGTCAAGCGTGTTGTCAGAAACAGTCGCATCCATACCTCTAGGTACGTAGCCAACTGGCAGAGAGTGGTTGTGTCTTTCCACCACTTCCAAGCCTGTGTTGGCTATGGCGTTGTAAAGCGTGCTCGAAGTCTGGCAGACTCCTCCTCCTACTCCTGGAACAGGCTTTTTGTTGACTATTATTATAGACTCCTTGTAGCCGTTCGCCCTGTCTCTAAGGCCTGTAGAATCGTTAAACGAAAATATCTCTCCAGGCATGATTATCTTTCCATCTATAGACTCCGAAGAAAGCAGTATGTTGTGGTTTCTTCCAGCGTCGCTAGAGGAAAAGCTAGTAGAGTAATGACCTATCTGACTCTTTATCTCCCTAAGCTCTTCAGACTTTATCTTTGGTTGCTCCAGTTTCACAGGTATTTCAACCTCCGCTTCCGACCCCAAGCCCTCTTTTACCTTCTTGTCCAGCAGCTTTATGTCCACAGTCTGCCCGTTTTGCTCTTCCACCACGGCTATTTCTCCTGAAGACGCATCTATAGTGGCATCAACCGGATCTCTGTCCAGCTCTGACTTTACGCTCTGAAGTATCTTGTCTATGCGCCCTCTATCTGTCTTCATAGTCATGGAGAGTTCAAAATCTCCACTTTTCGCCTTCAACACGCTTCCCAGATTCCCGAAGAAGCCGTCGCTCCTGCCTATTTCAAAGGCTTTTTCCACTGCTTCGTCGTAGTCGTACTCGGCGCCTATGTCGCTGTAGCTTATTTCTTTCATGTAGTCATCGTATCTCAGCACAAGCTTTTTCTCCGACAGCGGTCGGCTGTACAGCTCCTCTAGCTCTGCTTTGGCCTGCTCTTTTGTCATGTTTCCCACATCGATTCCGCCTATAGATACTCCATCGTATATAACTTCTTTTTCAAGCAGCTTACTTGCATATATATATCCCGTGGCCGAAAGAGTTATTGTAGATAGGATAATCACAATAGCCATAGTTCGAAGCGCCTTCTGCCTTCTTCGCTTGGCTCTTTCAACTCTTGTCCTCATTTCCTCCCCCCTCTTCATCAGCACTCCCCCAGTATATCTCAACCACGTCTCCATTTTTTATATCTTTGAGATACTCGGCATTTTGTCCATTTAACTTGAGATTCAAGCTTCCCTTGGGCCTTGAAGTGTCGAAGTCTATATATTCGAATATGTCCACAAACTTAAAGCTCTCTCTACCGTGAGCTATAGTTTTTTGATTGCCGTTTAAGACTATGCTCACGCTCTTTCCATCCTCTTGTTTGCCATCTTGCACGATGTTCTCCTCGGCAATCTCCTCTATCACATCGCTATCGTCAAAAGTTTCTCGCTTTATGTCGTAAAATACACTCTCGCCAGACACGAATTCATGGTCAAGGCTCAGTATCCCATCCTCGTTGTAAAACTCGCACTTTTCAGCTGAAAGCCCCAGCTCCAATGCCAACTCCAAAACAGTGTTCAGCCTTTCAAACGATATACTGTCACCATCCTTTATTTCGCAGTCTCCATGCTTTGTCTCCCCGTTTAAAGATACCGACTTTAAAAGCGGCATTTTATCTCCGTTTAGCACTATATGCTTTTCAAGGTCTACGGCCTCTGAAAGCTTCAACACTTTGTCAGTGCCTCTTGTGGCTTCTTTTATTATGACCTGCTCTTTGTCCTTCAGCACATGCTCCATATCTACAGGCTTGCCGTCTGAATATATCTCGGCATTTTCTCCCGGCTCTCCAAGCGCAGTCTGCTTTACTCCGTTTAGATAGTAGCTTACAGACTTGCCTCTCTCTGGGACAAGATTTCTCGGATTATACCCTATTGTAAACATAAGGTCCAGTATCTTAGGCGATCCAGAGTTGAACATCTTCACATTCTGGCAGTTCACGCTTACCTCTATGAAGTTCTTGTAGCTGCTCTTGGCAGAGTTCACGGCTATACCTATCGGAGTTATCCCGTCTGAGTGTTTCAGATTTTCGTCTATCCCCTCTATGTCATCTATTATGCTTGTGTCCCTGACTGCGACCCTTTCCTTCGGCAGTTCCAGCTTTTCAGCTATATAGATATCTAGATTGGGAACTTGAGCCCCTCCACCGATTAGAAATACGGCTGATGGGGATTTGCCGTTTATGCTGAGTATCCTGCTGGCTATTTCATCTGCAAGCGTCTCTATGCTGTCTCTTATGTCTTCTAGTATCTCGGATTTCTCTTTTTGATAACCTATCCCCATTATGTCACTGTAGCTTATAGTCTCTTCCCCTCTTAGCTTCAGCTTAAGTTTTTCAGCCTCGTCGTAGTCGAGCAGGTATTTGTTGATTATAGCCTCTGTTATCTCGTCTCCAGCTATGGGGACCATGTCGTATGAAAAAACAGTTCCCTCTCTAGTTATGGCTATGTCCGAAGTCCCTGCCCCCACATCCACAAGAGCCAAGTTGAGAAGCCTTAGATTCTGCTTTATGGCCACTTCCATAGCCGCTATAGGCTCTAGCGTTATATTTTCAACTTCTAGCCCTATTCTGTCCATCACCGAGTAGAGGCTGTTCATGACTGTATATGGCAGAAACGTGGCAATAAGTTCAAGAGTTATATTGTCGCCTCTATGCCCTTCTAGATTCTCTATCAGCACATCGTCTAAATAGCTCTTTATCACAGAGTAACCCACGCAGTGGTACTTGTTCTTGTCTTGACTGTCTTCGTCTAAGGTTTTCTGCGCCACCTGTATGGCTTCAAGCTCTGCGCTCTTTATGTCCCTCTTCTCTATCTCTTTGGATATGTCTGTAGGGACTGTGACCTTGGACTTCACAGTCTTTAGGGAACGTCCCGCAGCCGCTATGGAAACATGCTTGAGCTCTATTCCAGTCTTCTCCTCTAGCGAACTCTTGACCTGGCTGGCGATTTCTGCAACGCTGTTTATGTCGTGTATCTGGCCGTCATACATGGCCCTTTTCCTGTGCTCAAGCTTATCGCTTCCAAGTATCTTCAGGACTCCGTCTTCGTACTTCCCAACTAACCCTATCACAGTCCTAGTCCCTATGTCGAGCGAAAAAACATATTCTCCATTCATATCGTAAGTCTCACATCCCTCTTCTACATTCTATACAGTTCCATTATAATACAAGCAGTATTTTTTTACATCACATTCTTCGCAAAGCGGGTTTCTGGCTTTGCAGACCCTTCTCCCGTGAAGTACAAGGAGATTGTGCGAAAGGCTCCAGCTTGACTCGTCTATCTGCTCCATAAGGGAGAGCTCTGTCTTAAACACATCGCTTTCATTGACTATGCCTATTCTGTTTGAGACCCTGAACACATGTGTATCTACAGCTATGGCGTTTTTCTTAAAGGCATTGCTGAGTATCACATTTGCAGTCTTCCTTCCGACTCCTGGAAGCTTCATAAGCTCTTCCCTTGTCTGCGGAAGTTCGGAACCATACTCGTTGTAGAGTATCCTGGCGCTCTCTAGTATATGTCTACTCTTGTTCCTGTAGAAACCTGTGCTCCTTATCTTCTCGCCCAGCTCCGACTCACTCAAGCTTAAGTAGTCCTCCGGCTTGTTGTACTCTTTGAAGAGCTCTGCTGTAACTTTGTTCACCCTCACATCGGTGCACTGCGCCGAAAGTATAGTCGCCACCATAAGCTCAAATGGCGTGCTGTAGTTTAGCTCGCACTCCGCATCCGGGTAGTTCTGGTGTAGTATCTCCAGCACCTTTTTCACCTGTTTTTTGTCCATCATATGCATTACCTCTCTTCTAAATAGTTGTGTATATCCCTGTATTCACCTTCAAGCTCCTTGTCCAAAAGCTCTCTGTTTTCCTCTATATAATTTGCTGTGCCCTCAAAGTCCAGCTTCATAAGAGACCATAGGGCGTACTCTTTTATAATTTTGCTCTGATCCTTTAATAGTGGTCTTATAACCTCGACATAGCTTCTGTCCCCTGAATTTCCAAGCGCTATTATGGCATTTCGCTTGAGTATGTTTTTGCCTCTCCAGCCCGACGATGTCTTGCCGTATGTCTCTTTGAACTCCCTGTTTGTCATGGACAGAAGCTTTTGAATATCCACTCTAGTAGAGTGCTCAAGCCCTAGGCCTTCAGCTGACATGAAGTTTTCAGCTCTGCAATGCTTGGCTTTTTTGTTTTTAGGGCAGGCGTTTTGGCATACGTCGCAGCCGTAGATTTTAAATCCCATCTTCTCTCTCAGCTCAAAAGGTATCTTCAGCTTTGTCTGAGTTAGATAGGCTATGCAGCGCCTGGGATTCATGGTGTAGTCGCCCTGAATCGCATTTGTCGGGCAGGCCTTCACGCATATCTCGCAGCTTCCGCATCCGTCTTCCAGCTTTGTTCCACACTCAAGCTCAAGCGTAGTCAAGATATAGCCCAGAAAAATGCGAGATCCTAGCTCCGGGTTTATTATGCTGGTGTTTTTTCCAAAAAAGCCTATCCCAGCCGCGGCCGCTATTTCCCTGTCGAGCAACGGAGATGTGTCGACTCCTATATAGTATTTTGAAGGGTGTTCCGCCACTATGCTCTCCATGAGCTTTTCGGCCTTTTCCCTGACCACTCTGTGGTAGTCTTCTCCAACTGCTGACACAGACATCACACCACGCAGTATTCCGCCACTGTCCCTGCCAGAAGCTCTCTTTAGATTGTATGAAACAGCTACGGCTATTATGGAGCTGTAGTCTTCAAGCAGTTTTTCCGGCCTTGTCCTGTCCTCTATATCGCTGTGCTCAAACTCGAGCTCCCAGCCTATTCGCCTTCTCTCTGCAAGAATGTCCAGTATCCGCATTCTGTCGTAGCCTCGGGCGATCCCCAAATCGTCTATCCCAATGCGCTCCGCCTCCGCTCTTATCTTGTCTTCTATCCTCAAATTGCACACACTCCTTTGGTCCTATATACCATTATACTCCAAAACACCGCCCTCACCAAACCCTTAGTTGTCATAAAAGCTATACCTTTCACGTTGAACTGTATGTTATAATATTTCTATCTTAAAAGACGAAAGAAACGAGGTTTAATAAATGGAAAATAGAAAAAAAAGGTTTTTTAAGCAATTTGACTCGACTCTTTTTTTCACTGTCATCTTGCTCTCTATATTCGGAATAATAGCCATAGGTTCCGCAACTGCGTCTAACAGTTCGGGAAGTCTTCCCTATATAAGGACTCAGCTTGTATCTACAATTCTGGGGCTTTTAGCTGTTTTTCTGATAATGAAAATAGACTATGAGATACTGGGCAAATTCTACATCCCAATATACGTCGTCTCCATAGTGCTGCTGTCTCTTACTTTTTTCTTCGGTACAGGCGGAGAGGAGTGGGGTGGCGAAAGCTGGGTCAGAATAGGTCCTGTAGGATTCCAGCCAGCCGAGATAGTTAAGATAGGTGTCATAGTATCTATCGCGAAGCTGATAGAGGTCAATCAGTACAGATTGAGCGAACCTCTAGTTTTTTTGAAGATAGTGGCATTTGCTGGGTTGCCTATCTTTTTGATACTGCTTCAGCCCGACTTCGGAACAGCCATGGTCTACGTTTTCTTCACAGGCGTTATGCTGTTTATAGCGGGACTCGACCTCAAGTACTTTCTGGTGTCGATAGGGGCGCTTGTGCTGAGTTCGCCTCTGCTCTGGCTTTCTCTAGGCGATTATCAGAAGAACAGGATACTCAACTTGCTAGACCCTTCAAGGGACTCTCAAGGTTCTGGATATCAGGTTCTTCAGTCCAAGATAGCCATAGGCTCTGGAAAGATTTTCGGCATGGGCTTCTTAAACGGAAACCAAACACAGTACGGCTTTCTGCCTGAGAAACACACAGACTTTATATTCGCAGTTATAGGGGAGGAGTTCGGCCTCCTTATAGGTCTAGTGGTCATAGGGCTTATGTTTCTGCTGCTATACAGGCTTGTGATAATCTCTAAGAGTTCTAGGGATATGTTCGGATCTCTTATAGTTGTAGGAGTTGCAGCCATGATGTTCGTGCATATAGTGGAGAACATAGGCATGACCATGGGGATAATGCCTGTTACAGGTATACCTCTTCCTTTCCTTAGCTACGGTGGTACTTTTCAGCTTACAAATATGATCGCCATAGGACTAGTGCTCAACATAAGCTTGAAGCGAGACAACTTAAGTTTTTAGTTTTTAAATTAAATAAGCAATTAAAAAGAGGAGATCGATTGATCTCCTCTTTTTAATTATCTACATTGTTTCCCACGTCTTCCGCAGTCAACGGATATCCTATTTCAATATGCCCCATAAGCGAGTCCCTTTTCTCTCCATCTACAAGAAACTGAACCCTCTCTATTCCGTCTAGAGCAGTGAGCGACATGACTACAGAGTCTATCAGGAAGCTCTCCTCCATTCCAGATCCCATCAGGTTTTCACTTGAGATGTCTACGATGGCCATATCGCCTTCTACAGTCACGCTGTGAACCACTATATCTTCCCTTATGGCTTTTCTGTACTCTTGATTTCCAGTTTCCTGCTCTTTAAGCTTGTCTATGACTATCTCTTCTGGATTTTTGTCTGCATTTTCTTCCACTGGAACCTCTACAAGAGCCGTGGCATCCTGATTTGGAACATATACCTTTATAGGCTTCTCCGCTTCTGCTTGTCCGTCTTCAGTTTCTTTAGTTTCTTCAGGCTCTGCGCTCTCCGCTTTCTCTTCAGAGCTTTCTTCGGAGCTATCTGCAACTACGCTCTCTTCAGCTTTTCCAGTGCCTTTCTCCTCGCTTCCCGAACAGCCTGAAAGTACCGCTCCCAAAGTCAGAAGCCCTATCACCAATGCCGCCAGTCTTTTCATAAAATCGATCCCCTTTCTAGTCTTCGCTTTCGTCTTCCTCTTCGTCATTGTTTTCTTCGCCGTCGTCTGAGTTTTCCTCGTCTTCCTCGCCACCGTTTTCCTCTACAGGGCTTTCCTCGCCCCCTATTATCTCGTTCACGGTGCCTCCTGCACATCCTGAAAGCAGTACTCCGGTCGTCAAAGCTATTGCTGCCAAAGCTTTAAATCTCTTCATATCAGAAGTTCCTCCTCTATTCTCTTCATATTTCCCTTAAGCTCAGATACGAACTCCTTTCCATTTAGATACTCTAAACTTCCAGAGAGTCCATCTAGCCTAAGCCTGTATGCGTGCAGATACTGGCTGTCCAGCCCGTACCTCTGCCTGAGCTTCTTGTTTTCCTCGCTGTTGCCGTACTTTCTGTCCCCTATTATCGGGTTCCCCTTTGAGGCAAGGTGCGCCCTTATCTGATGCGTCCTTCCAGTTATAAGCTCCACCTCTAGAAGGCTGTACCTGCCGTTCGACTTCACCGGCCTTATGACCGTGACTATCTCTTTCTTGCTATCCCCAGGCCCTCTGCTGACTGAAACCATGTTTCGAGACTCGTCTTTTTCTAGGTAGTCCCTCAGCTCCATTTCCCGGTCCACTCTTCCAACAACTATGCACCTATAGAACTTGTCTATCTTCCTATTTTTTATAGCTTCGTTCACGCACTTCAGCGTCTCGTAGTTTTTAGCCCCTATCAAGATGCCGCTTGTGTTTCTGTCGAGCCTGTTGCATATGGACGGTGTAAAAGCCTTCTCTAGCCTAGGCACGTATTCTCCCTTGTGGTAGAGATAGCTCACCAGCTGGCTGACTATGTTCTCTTCCTTGTAGTCTCCTTCGGCGCTGTGTGAAAGCACGCCTTTGGGCTTGTCTATCATTATGATGTTCTCGTCTTCGTAGATTATGTCAAGCTTCACATTCTCTAGGACCTCTTTTTCATCTCGCTTGAACTTATCTATAGTCTCGTCTGCAAGGTACATAGTCACTATGTCGCCCTCTGATATCATGTCCTCCGGGTTTGCCCTCTTGCCGTTTAGTTTTATCCTCTTCTTGCGGAGCATCTTGTATATATAGCCCTTTGTAGCATTGGCCATGTATTTTTTTAAAAACCTGTCTATCCTCTGTTCGCTTTCGTTTTTTCCAACCTTTATCTCTTTCAAAATCTTCAACCTTCCTTTTATGTCTCTAGACTCAATTATAGCATATCATAACTCCAGTATCTAAAAAAGTTGAAACTTGCGTCTATCTTGTGGTATCATTTATCTGTACAACGAACTGGAGGCGAAATAAATGAGTAAATTCAGTGAAAAGGTAAAGGACTTTCTGTACGATGCAACCGACTACGTTCTAATAGTAGCCATAGTGCTGGTTGTCTTCGTGGTCATAACTTGGAGGCTTGACGTCCTTTTTGCCAAAAACACAGATAAAACTGACAGCAACAAAGCAGCCGTAGAAGAAGACGTAGACAAGAACTCAGACAATAAAGAGGATGCAGATAAAGACAGCGCTGCAGACAGCCCTGAAAAAGAGCCAGCTGCACCTGAAAAAATCACTTTTGAAATACCGGAAGGCTCGCTTCCACCTACAGTCGCAAATATACTGTTTGAAAAAGGGCTTATCGAAGACAAGGTGACTTTCCTTCAAAAGTCAAGAGAGATGGAGCTCGACACAGCTTTTAGATCGGGAACTTATGAAGTTGACGCTGATATAAAAGACGAGGATTTGATCAAAACTATAGCTAGACAAAATTAAAAATCCGGCAGATGCCGGATTTTTTCTATTCGTCCCAGTATTTTTCGTTTATATACTCGTCTATCACAGACTTTCTCGTCTCGTTCTTGAATATCTTGGCCTTTTCAAGCTCCATCAGCAGCCATTTGCTCTTGGAGTGAAACACGGCGAATTCGTAGTCGTTCAAGACTATTTCATACAGCTTGTCTTTCAAGAAAGGAGAGTTCACTTCGATGTAGTATGCCTCAGTATTTTGAAAATTGAGGTGTTCCAACAGTTTCAGCACGGTATTGTCTTTCTTGTGATAATACTGATTTGTCTTTTCCACATAGTATCTCTTCTTGCTGTAGCTCTTTCCGCCACCCTTTATCTCCGACGCCATCATCTTGTAGTACTTGGCTATGGAGTTATAGTACTGATAGTTATAAATTCCCTTTTCATAGCTGTTTATCTCGAAGAATGGCTTTACTTCAGATTTCTTGACATAGTTGAAATTTTTCTTTAAAAACTCTTTCTTGCTTATCACTCCGTCTCTGTAGTCCACTATAAGAGAATCTCTGTTCTCAAAAAACTCGTCAAAAATATCTTTTTCTACAGTTTCCATAATTTAAAAACACCCTATCTAAATCTAATTTTAATATTACCTTTTCTTTAACCTTATCTTTGTACTTACCATCGAATAAGCCAAAAACAGCACCATCGCAATTATAACTGTCGAGTTAATCTCATACTTCAGCAAGTAAAGCGATATTATAGAAACTATCCCTCCGGCAAGCGTTATAGGTATTCCCACGTACACCCCTTCGAATGAAGTCACGTTGTACCTCGCAAGCCTATAAGCGCCTGAAACAGCATATACAACTGTAAGCGCAGTTCCTATCATGCCTAAATCATACAGACGTATATTCCATATGAGCATTGCAGGAGCAATGCCGAAAGATATAAGATCACACAGTGAATCCAATTCCTTGCCTATACTACTAGTCGCATTGAACCTTCTAGCCAGCATGCCGTCAAACCTGTCAAACAGACCAGCTGCCAGAATCAGCAGTGCCGATATATAGAATTCCCCATGGAACATATTTATGATGGCTAGGACTCCAAGCCCTAAATTCGACATGGTAAACAGGTTTGGAATTTTGCTCTTGATAGTCATTTTCCAACTCCTCATCTCACTTCTCTTTTCTACCAAACTCATTATACCCTAAACATCCCTTTTTTTCTAGTCTCTTATCTCCAGCAGCTCCACTTCCTCGTCGGTAAGCTCCCTGTACTCTCCTAGCTCCAGGCTTTCGTCAAGCGCAAGTCCGCCCATATATATCCTTTTTAGGTAGACCACCCGCTTCCCTACAGACTCGAACATCCTCTTGACCTGATGGTACTTGCCCTCGTATATCTCGAGCTCTATCTTGGAAATCTCACCCGACTCCAGAATCTTTAGCTTGGCCGGCATTGTGATGTAGCCATCTTCAAGCTCCACCCCTTCTGCAAAGTCCTCTATGTCCTCCTCGGTCACCACACCCTCGACCTCGGCGTAGTAGCCTTTTTTCACATGCTTTTTAGGTGATAGTATCCTGTGCGCCAGCTGTCCGTCGTTTGAAAGCACCAGAAGCCCCTCTGTGTCCTTGTCCAGCCTTCCAAGCGGAAACGGCTCGAACACTCTGTCCTCCGGCTCCAGCAGGTCTAGCACAGTCTCGTGCATACAGTCCTCTGTGGAGGATATATAGCCGTCTGGCTTGTTCATCATAAGGTATATATACTTTCTGTACCTTACTACTTCCTCCCCCACCTCTATTACCGAACTCTCCGGATCGAACTTATGCGAAGAGTCCTTCACTATCTCTCCGTCTATCTTTATTATCCCAGTCTTTGCAAGCGACTTTATCTCTTTTCTGCTGCCGTAGCCTAAGTTTGCAAGTACCTTGTCTAGCCTCTCTTTTTTCAAATCCTTCTCTCCTTATCTAAAGCGACTAAGCGCCTTTCCATTCAAATAGTCAAATCTCTTGCCCTGGTATGAATTCCTGCTCTCCATAGTCTCCAGTATCTCGTCTTTCACCTTCCACCAGCTTGTGTTCCAGTTTACAAACAGAGTGTTCTCCTCCGGGGCCCTGCCTATAAGCCTCTGCATAGCTATTTCCGGGTCAAGATGCTCCAGAAAAGCCATGACACGCTCTATATACTCTGTCTTTGAGATCATCTCAAATTCTCCTCTCTCGTACATATGTCCAAGCGCAGTTCCCTTGACTATGTAGAGGGCGTGGAGCTTTATCTCTTTTACGCCAAGCGCAGAGACTATCTTGGCCCCTTCTACAATGTCCACCATCTCATCCCATGGGAAGTTGAGTATCATATGGACGCAGGAGTTGAAACCGTACCTGTTTATCCTCACCATGGCGTCTATAAACTCAGCAAGGCCGTGACCCCTGTTTATCTTTGCAAGCGTGCGGTAGTTTATCGACTGAAGGCCCAGCTCTATAGTTATGTCCACGCCGTACATTTCCTCCACAGTTTTAAGGTAGTCCAGGTATTCGTCGCTCACACAGTCCGGCCTAGTGGATATGGATATCCCCACTATGTCTTCTCCGATGGCTTGCTCCACGCAGCGCTTAAAGTCCTCCAGACTCATATATGTGTTGGTGAAGTTCTGGAAAAAGGCTATGTACTTTTTCGCCTTGTACTTTTTCGCTATATGCGCCTTATTTTTAGAAAGCTGCTCTCTTATCTCCATGTAGTTTGGCCTGTTTTCAAAACTGCCTCCCTCTTCTCCGCAGAATATGCAGCCTCCCGTACCTACGCATCCATCTCTGTTCGGGCAGGTCAGCTCCAAGCTTACAGGCAGCTTGTAGACCTTCTCTCCGTACTTATCTCTTAGATATTCAGAGTAGACTCTGTAGTATTTGCTCTCTTCCATAAAACGCCCCTCGCTTATCTTTTCTCTGTATATACTACCACAGTTTAAGCACAAATTCACTTTTAAAGACAAAAAAAGAGGCCTAGGCCTCCTATTTGTATCTGCTGCTCAGCTCTTTTTTTATGTCCGATATAGAGATTCCCATCTGAACGAGAAGCACCACCATATGGTATACAAGGTCGCTCGACTCGTAGATTACCTCTTCCGCACTGTCGTTCTTGGCCCCTATTATGACCTCTGCGCTCTCTTCTCCGACTTTCTTGAGTATCTTGTCTACACCTTTGTCGAAAAGATAGTTTGTGTAAGACTCCTCTACAGGGTTCTCTTTTCTGTCTTTCACAAGGGCGTAGAGCCTATCAAGCACATCGTAGCTTGCACCGCTCTCGCTCTCCACTATCTTGTTGAAGAAGCATGAGTACTCGCCTGTATGACAGGCAACTCCCTTTTGAATTACCTTTACAAGGATGGTGTCCCCGTCACAGTCGTAGCTCATCTCTACAACGGCCTGAGTGTTGCCTGAAGTGGCCCCCTTGTTCCAGAACTCGTTTCTACTTCTAGAGAAGAACCATGTCTCCTTCGTCTCCACAGTCTTCAAAAGCGACTCCTCGTTCATGTATGCCATCATAAGCACTGCGCCAGTCTCAGCATCTTGAACTACTGCCGGCACAAGCCCTTTTTCGTCGAATTTTATATTTTTAATGAAGTCCATCTAATCAGTCCTTTCTCATTGGGATTCCCTCGGCTATAAGGTAGTCCTTAAGCTCTGGAATCATTATCTCTTTAAAGTGGAATACAGATGCCGCAAGTGCAGCGTCCGCTCCGCCGTCTGAAAGCACTTCAGCGAAATGCTCTCTAGTGCCTGCTCCGCCAGAAGCTATTATAGGCACGTTCACTTTTTCAGCCACTGCCTTCATAAGGGCTACGTCGTATCCGCCCTTTACTCCGTCCGTGTTTATGCTGTTAAGCACAAGCTCCCCTGCTCCAAGCTCCACACCTTTTACAGCCCACTCCACAGCGTCAAGCCCAGTGTCAAGCCTTCCTCCGTTTATAAACACGTTCCACTTGTTTTCGGCCACTTCCTTTGCGTCTATCGAGAGCACTACGCACTGCGCCCCGAATTTAAGGGCGGCCTCTCTTATAAGCTCCGGGTTCTTTACAGCCGAAGAGTTTACAGATATCTTGTCCGCTCCTGCTCTGAGTATCGCTGTGAAGTCCTCCACGCTGTTGACTCCGCCTCCAACTGTGAAGGGGATGAAAACCTCTTTCGCCGTTCTCTCCACTATGTCCAGCATTATCCCGCGCTTTTCATGTGACGCAGTTATATCGTAGAATACAAGCTCGTCTGCACCCTGCTCGTTGTAGTACTTGGCAAGTTCCACAGGGTCGTCTACTTCTCTTATGTCCTTGAATTTAGTTCCCTTAACCACTTTTCCGTCTCTGACGTCAAGGCAAGGCACTATTCTCTTTGTAAGCATCTCTAAACCTCCAGTGCGTCTTCTAGCTTTATATTCTCTATATAGAGGGCCTTTCCTATTATGGCTCCGTACATGTCCATCTCTGAAAGCTTCGCCACGTCTTCTAGAGTGCTGACGCCTCCAGACGCGATTATGTCTATGCTGTTCTTCTCCATAAGCTCTCTGTATATCTCGAAATTAGGTCCTTCCATCATGCCGTCCTTGGCTATGTCTGTGTAGACTATGGTCTGGACACCTATCTCCTCTAGCTCTTTTACGAAGTCCACAGAGTTCAAGCTGCTTAGGTTCACCCAGCCGTCTATGGCCACTATGCCGTCTTTTGCATCTATCGACACAACTATCTGCTTACCGTACTCGTCTACAAGGCTCTTTAAGAGCTCTTTTTCATTTACGGCTGCTGTCCCAAGTATCACCCTGTTTACGCCTGCGTCTAGCAGTGTCTGTACAGCCTCTCTTGTCCTGATTCCGCCGCCTACCTGTATAGGTATGTTCACAGTTCTAGCTATCTCCGAGATTATCTCGAAGTTCTTGCTCTTTCCGTCCTTGGCTCCGTCAAGGTCAACTATGTGTATAAACTCTGCGCCTTTGGCCTCCCAAGTCTTGGCCACCTCTACAGGGTTGTCGAAGTATACGTCCATATCTTCGAACTTCCCCTGCTTCAGCCTTACGCAGTTCCCGTCTTTTATATCTATCGCTGGAAATATTATCATTTAATCAACTCCCCGAATGCTTTTAGTAGTTTAAGTCCGACTTCCCCGCTTTTCTCTGGATGGAACTGCATACCGTACACGCTTCCTTTTCCGACTATCGCAGGCACTTTCACTCCGTACTCTGTGTAGGCTATTGCGTCTTCAAGCGTGTCCACGTAGTACGAGTGCACAAAGTAGATGTAGTCGTCCTCTTTTATATATTTAAGTATAGGGTCTTCTCTCTTGAAGCTTATGTTGTTCCAGCCCATATGAGGCACCTTCAGGCTGTCGTCGAACTTCACCACGTTGCCCTTTAGTATCCCCAGTCCTTCCCACTCTCCATCCTCGTAGCTCTTCTCGTATAGAAGCTGCATCCCGAGGCAGATTCCAAGCAGCGGCTTCTTAGCTTCCACGCATTTCAGTATGTCGTCTACAAGCCCTGTCGCCCTAAGGCTCTTTATGGCGTCGTTAAACGCACCTACTCCAGGGAGTATTATTCCGTCTGCAGCGTATAGGTCTTCGCTCTTGTGGGTTATCATGCTCTCATGCCCCAGCTTTTCAAGCGCATTCTGTATGCTGTTCAAGTTTCCAACTCCGTAGTCTATTATAGCTATCATTAGATCACTCCCTTTGTAGACATGACGCCTTTGATTCTCTCGTCTTTCTTTGTAGCCGTGTCAAGCGCCCTTCCGAACCCCTTGAATATAGACTCCACCACATGGTGGGCATTTCCGCCTGTCATGACCTTTATATGCAGATTTATCCCGGCAGAGTTTACAAAACCTCTGAAGAACTCCTCCACAAGCTCTGTGTCGAATTCGCCTATATAGTCTCTGCTGTATTCAGCGTCTATGGACAAATATGGCCTTCCGCCAAGGTCCACAGCCACAAGCGTCAGCACTTCGTCCATCGGGGTGAAGGTGTGGGCGTATCTCACTATGCCTTCTTTTCCACCCAGCGCCTCCTTGAACACAGAGCCCATAGTTATCCCTATGTCCTCTACAGTGTGGTGGCCGTCTATGTACAAATCGCCTGCACACTTGACTTTGAGGTCGAACAGCCCGTGCTTCGAGAATAGGATCAGCATATGGTCGAAAAAGCCTATGCCTGTCTCTATCTCGCTAGCTCCGGCGCCGTCTAAGTTGATCGATACTTCTATATCTGTTTCAAAAGTCTTTCTGCTAGACTCCGCAGTTCTCATCTAAATCACTTCCTTTAGCACTTTTAAGAAGGCCTCGTTTTCTTCCCTAGTTCCTACCGAGACCCTAAGGTGGTTTTCCAGCACTCCGCCGCTGAAATACCTTATCATGATTCCATCTTCAAGCAGCCTGTCGAACACAGCCTTGGCGTCTTTAACTTTAAACATTATAAAGTTGGCTCCAGTCTTGTAGACCTTTATGTTTGAAAGTTTTAGCATTTCAGCGTTAAGCCAGTCTCTTTCAGCCTTTATTATCTTTATATTCTCCATTATCACATCGCTGTTTTTCATAAGCTCCGAGGCTATTATCTGGGATACAGAGTTGAGATTGTATGGAGGCTTTACAGCCGCTATCTTCTCCACTATCTCGTCTGAAGATAGTAGATATCCCGTTCTTATTCCAGCAGCCCCAAAGGCCTTTGAGAAAGTCCTTAAGACTATAAGTCTGTCATACTTCGAGAGCATGTCCACCACGGACTCCCCGCCAAACTCTATATAGGCCTCGTCCACTACCACTATACTGTCTGTGCTGTCAAGCACCTTCAGTATGTCATCCTTTGGGATTAGATTTCCAGTAGGGTTGTTCGGATTGCAGAGTATTATGACCTTGGCCCCGAAGTCATTTGAAACAGCTATAAGCTTGTCTATCTCTATGTCAAACTCCTCGTCTGTAGGTATCTCCATATACCTGCCCCCAAGCACCTTGGTGTTTATGCCGTACATGGAAAAAGTAGGCTCATGAGAGACCACTACTTCGTCCTGCCCTACGAAAGTGTTTAAAAGCACGTGTATCATCTCGTCAGAGCCGTTTCCCACCACTATGTTCTTGTAGTCCACTTTTATAAACTCAGAGATGCTCTTTCTAAGCTTCATACTGTTTGTATCGGGATATCTGTTTATATCTGTAGCTAAAAGCCTAGAGACTATGCTCTGCATAATCTCCGGCTCTATGTTGAAAGGACTCTCGTTTGCGTCCATCTTGTATTTGTAGTCGTAGTCATGAGGCACGTAGGGCTTTAAGCTCTTTACCTCTTCCTTTAGGTACTTCTCTATCATCTTACTTGAACCTCACTTTTATAGAATTAGCGTGTGCCGTTAATCCCTCTGCCTCCGCTATCTTTATTATCTGGTCTTTCTTCTCCTCTAGCCTCTCTCTGTCGTAGAATATAAGGCTTGATTTCTTCACAAAGTCGTCAACTCCAAGCGGAGAGTAGAACTTAGCTGTAGAGCTTGTAGGAAGAGTGTGGTTCGGTCCTGCAAAGTAGTCTCCTAGAGGCTCTGGCGAGTACGCTCCAAGGAATATAGCTCCTGCGTTCTTTATAGAGCTTATCATCTCAAACGGGCTCTTTACTATAAGCTCAAGGTGCTCAGGCGCTATTTCATTTGTGTAGCTTATCGCCTCGTCCATGTCTTTTGCGATTATTATAGCTCCAAAGTCGGCAAGCGACTTCTCTATTATGTCTTTTCTCGAAAGCGAAGCTGTCTGAACTGCAAGCTCCTCCTTCACTTTGTACGCAAGCTCTTCTGAAGTAGTCACAAGTATAGATGAAGCAAGCGTGTCGTGCTCTGCCTGTGAAAGCATGTCAGCCGCCACATACTCAGGGTTTGCAGTCTCGTCTGCAAGCACAAGTATCTCGCTAGGCCCTGCTATCATGTCTATGTCCACGTATCCGTATACTATTCTCTTCGCTATCGCAACGTATATATTTCCAGGTCCAACTATCTTGTAAACCTTAGGCACAGACTCAGTTCCGAATGCAAGCGCCGCTATTCCCTGTGCTCCTCCGGCCTTAAATATCCTGTCAACTCCAGCTATCTTGGCAGCCGCAAGTATGTTCTTGTTTACAGATCCATCTTTAGAAGGAGGTGTCACCATTATTATCTCGCTTACTCCTGCAACTTTTGCCGGCACTGCGTTCATAAGCACTGTAGATGGGTAAGGCGCAGTTCCTCCAGGTACGTATATTCCCACTTTCTCTACTGGGTTGTATATCTGTCCAAGCATTATGCCCTTCTTGTCGTTCTGTATCCAAGAGTTGCTAAGCTGTTTTTGGTGGTATTCTCTTACGTTCTCCGCAGCCTCTTCCAGCGCCGCTATAAGCTCTGGGTCGCAGCTGTTGTAAGCGTCCTCTATCTCCTGCTCTGTAACCTCTATGCTGTCTAGCTTTACGCCGTCGAACTTCTCTGTGAACTCTATTATGGCCTTGTCTTTTTCGTCTCTGACCTTAGTTATGATGTCCTCTACAGATCTGTTTACCTCTCCAAACTCCAGCTGACTTCTGTTTAGCAGGGCTTCTATCTCCTTTTGAACCTCTTCTGTTCCGTTTGTAGTGTTTATTATCTTTATCATGTTTACATCTCCTCTCCTACTATAGCGTTTATGTCTCTTATTATATTCTTTATCCTGCTGTTCTTAAATTTAAAGCTCACCTTGTTGGCTATGAGTCTGGCGCTCACAGGATACATGTCCTCTAGCACCACAAGCCCGTTTTCCTTGAGCGTCCTTCCAGTCTCAACTATGTCGACTATGACGTCTGAAAGCCCTATAAGCGGCGCAAGCTCCACCGATCCGTTCAGCTTTATGGTGTCTATATGCCTGCCCGTGCTTAAAAAGTACTTCTTGGCCACATGCGGATACTTGGTCCCCACTCTTATCTGCTTTGTAGGGTCTATGCTGTATCCTTCCATGGCTGCAACTGCAAATTTGCACTTTCCAAATCCAAGGTCTGCTATCTCGTAGAAATCCCTGTCTTCTTCCATTATGGTGTCTTTCCCCACTATGCCCAGATCTACAGCGCCTCTCTCCACGTATATAGGCACGTCCACGGCTTTTACAAGCACGTATCTGACCTTGTTCTCTTCGCTTGTGAGGATAAGCTTTCTCGACTCCTCCTCAAGCTCTTTGCACTCAAGTCCTATCTGCTTGAGGATTTCGTAGCCCTTCTCCCCTAGTCTTCCTTTGGCTATGGCTATATTCAAGTAATCCAAGTTAATCCCCACTTTCTATATTTTCTCTTTAAACTCAGAGACGCTCAGCCTCTCTGCCTTTCCCGTCTCCATGTCTTCAAGCTCAATGCTCTCGCTCTCTCCAAGGCTTATCAGCTTTGAAACTCCCAGCTCTTCCCCCAGCTTTTCAAAAGAGTCCTTTCTCTCAAGCTCCACCACATATCCCGAGCTTCTCAGAGACTCGGCAAGCTCTATGGCGCTTTTTCTGACGTCTTTCTTGTAGTTTATCTTGTAGTCTATATATTTGTCGCTCGCATCGCATCCGGCTTCTTGCACTGTGATGGCGTTTATCAGGTCGTCTACATTAAGTCCAAACCCGGTGGCTGGAATGTACTGCCCATAGTACTTTGTAAGCGTGTCGTATCTTCCTCCGCTCAGCACTGTCTCGCCGTATCCCTTTACATAGCCTTTGAACACCATCCCCGTATAGTAGTCGAGGTCGTTTATAAGTCCTAGGTCAAGCGATATATGGTCTTCGTAGCCGTAGTCTGAAAGCACGTCGTATATTTCCTTTAAGTCCTCCACCGCATTTCTCATATTGTCGTTTAGACAGTACTCCTCCGCTTCCTCAAGCGTCTGCGTAAAGTCTCCGTACAGGTCAGGTATCTTCGCAAGTATCTCCCTGTGCTCCTCGCTTATATCCAGCGACTCTACAAACTTCTTTATCTCGGCGAAGTTCTTGCTCTCCACCAGCTCCTTGAGCTTGCTTTCCAGCACGTCTGAAAGCTGCACTTCCTCAAGTAGACCCTTGTAGTAGCCTGCATTTCCTATCTCTATGTGGAATTCTGCCCCGTTTTCTATAAGTGTCTTTATCGCTATAGATATGACCTCTGCGTCGGCTTCAGGGTTTATATTCCCGAAGTACTCCACCCCTGTCTGTGTAACTTCCCTCTTCTTCTCGTTGCTCATCTTGAACACCTGTGTGTTGTAGAAGAGCTTGTAGTTCTTCTTGGAGCTCTTGTAGTTGTTGGCAACTATCCTGGCTATAGGTATAGTAGCATCCGGCCTAAGTGCCAGCAGCTCTCCTGACTTGTCTATAAGCTTGAATATCTCGTTCTTTATTATGCTGCTCTTTATAGATGAAAACACCTCGTAGTACTCTATAGTAGGCGTTGCAACTTCCCTGTAACCAAAAGACTTGAATATACCCGATATTCCCTTCAGCATATTCTGCTTTTCTTCGTATTCTCTAAACAATTCATCTCTCACTCCCTGTGGAGTCTGAAATCCTATCATTGGCGTTACCCCCGCTCTCACTTTATTGCTTTACCTATCTAAAGTGGTAATGTCTTAAATATAATTTACTATCTTTTTATCCATATGTCAACTAGAAATACAGACTTTTTAATAGACAAATTCTACAGACTAGCATGTAGTTTTAGTAAAGTCATAAAAACGATAAGCATCGTGAAGATTTGACAAAATACAGAGCAAGCGAAAGTGTGCTTTAATCTGGTGTTTGAGCGATAGCGAGTTCCAGATTTTACACTTGAGTGGCTCTATTGTATTTTCCAAATTGGAGCGTGTCTTAGAGTTTATGATTTTAGCTAAAATCTAAATCAGAAACAGTGTTAAGTGATATTGGAATATTCAGACTTCTATTTTTATATATTGAAAATCTCTCTCAGAGTCTTTCCAAGCCCCGAGTCATTGTTGTCGTATTTTGTTATTATGTCTGCTGCGGCTTTCACCTCTTCAGAGGCGTTTTTCATGCCTATCCCAAGGCCCGACTTCTCTATCATCTCGAGGTCGTTGTTGTCGTCGCCTACAGCTATTATATGCTCTGTGCTTATGCCCCTCTGGTTTGCATAGTCTCTAAGCGCTATCCACTTAGATCCTCTGGAGTTTATTATCTCCAGTATAGGGCTTACGCCCACCAGCTTCTGCATAAGGTAGAGATTGAACTTGCCGTCGAACTTCTGCTCTACTTCAGCCTTGAACCTTGAAAGCTCTTCAAGTTCTCCAGGGTAGACTACGGCCAGCGTGTTGGGCTTTTCGTACTCCAGCAAATTCTTCACCTTCTTGTACCTGTTCCCTGCTTCATGCAGGTAGTTGCAGTACCTCTGGTCCAGCGAAGCGTATTCCCCCACCATGTCATAGCCTTCCAAATACTTATTTACATGGGTCACAGCGTGAAGTCTATTTCGCTTGCCCTCCTCTATAAGGCTGTAGAAATCGTACTCGTCAAAGTATTTGTGCACCAGCAGCTCGTCGTTGGACATATTCCTCACTATAGTTCCATTGTTGGCCAGTATAGTTATATTCTCAAGCCCGGTCTTTTTCACAAACTGCTTGGCCGAGTAGTACCTTCTTCCTGTGGCTATGACTATGTCCACGCCCCTGTGTGAAAGCGCATTCAGCACCTCTATGTTCTCGTTGGTGACCTCTTTTGAATCTGTAAGCAGCGTTCCGTCTAAATCTATTGCAACTATCTTGTATTTCACTCAATCACCCTTTCATTATTTTTATGTAGGCGAGAGGCTAAAGCACCTCTCTAAGCACAGCGTTTATTATGTCCGAAGAATAACCTTTCCGATACAGATACGATGATGTCTTTCTGTACCTGTTCTCCTCGCTGTCGTTTCTGTAGCTTCCATTCAGCTTCTTCACTGCAAGCTCTTTGGCGGCTTCCTTCTCCGACTCAGAGTCGAACACTTCCTCTATTGCTGTTTCTATGTCTCTATTATCTATACCCTTTTTTACAAGCTCCATTCTGATTCTGTGCTTTCCAAAACCGTTAAGCCCAAACTTGTCTCTTGCAAAGCAGACCGCAAACTCCAAATCATCTAGATACCTGTTCTCTTCAAGGTATTCCATCACAGCTTCCGTGAATTCAGCGTAGCCTTTTTCGCGTAGCTTGTCTTCTACTTCCTTTTTAGACCTCATCCTGTAGCCTAGATACCTAAGAGCCACACTTATGGCCTTGGCCTTTTCCTCGGCCAAGAGAACTTCCTCCACAAAGCTCTCCTCAAGCTCTGTCCCCTTTAAAAGCGAGTACTTCACGAGCACGTCTTCCCCTACGCCGAAGCTGTACTCGCCGTCTAGGTATATGGAGTACCTGCGATCATTGTGCTTTTGCACTTCCACTTTCGTTATTACAGCCATATCACTATCTCGCCTTGTAGAACTCTACAAACGACCTGTAGATGTCGTAGTGGTCTTTCACTCCGGCAGTCTCCCTTATGGAGTGCATGGCCAGAAGCGGGTTCCCTATGTCTACAGACTTTATGGCAAGCTGGGTGGAGCTTATAGGCCCTATAGTGCTTCCGCCTCTTTCGTCAGAGTGGTTTACATACCTCTGCACATTCACTCCTATGGAGTCGCAGATGGACTTGTAAACAGAGTATGTCTCCGCATCGCTTGTATAGGACTTTCTTGCGCTCGTCTTCACTGCAGGCCCTCCGTTTATGACAGGCCTGTTCGTAGGGTCCTGCTTTTCTGTGTTGTTTGGATGTACCGCATGCACCATGTCGCACGAGAGCATAAAGGAGTTCTCAAGGGCTCTCAAATACTCCTCCCTCTGTTTCCCAAGGCCAAGCGCTATCCTCTCTAGTATGTTCTGAAGCGCAGGTGACCCAGCCCCTTCAGCCGTGGTGCTTCCAATCTCCTCGTGGTTGAAAGATACAAATACAGAGGTGGCAAAGCTCGTCTCGGAGTCCAAAATGGCCTCTGCGCTGCTGTGAGCCATGGCCAAATTGTCCAGCTTTCCGCAGGAAATAAATTCCCTGTTTATCCCGAATATGCAGCCTCTTCCGTGCTCGTAAAAACACAGCTCGAAGTCCAGTATCTCGCCGCTGTCCACTCCTAGTTCTGAGGCCAGCTGATTTATCAAGTAGCTCTCTTTTTCAAAATTCTTCTCCACTGTCTTCAGAAACGGCAACATGTCTTTCTGTCCACTCAGCTTCAATCCTTCGTTCACTTTTCTATTTTGATGTATCGCCAGATTAGGAATCAAGGCCACAGGCTTTTTAAAGTCTATAAGCTCTGTCTTAGGTGACATAGGACTGTCTCCCTTGAGCACTACTCTTCCGGCAAGCCCAAGCGGCCTGTCGAGCCAGGTGTTCATTATAGGTCCTCCGTAGAGCTCGCAGTTGAGCTTTAGATAGCCGTCGCTTGAAATCTCTGGATCAGGCTTTACAACTATCCCCGGGGAATCTGTATGCGAAGCCACAACTCTGAACCCGCATTCCTCCAGCTCCCCACTTCCCACTATAAATCCAACCGACATGCTCTCCCCTACAGATAGATAGCATCTGTCGCCAGACTTAAACTCCCAATTAGAAGAGAGCTCGAGTTTTTGAAATCCTCGAGCTCTGAATCTGTCTTCTAGAGTTTTTACGACATGGTACTGAGAAGGGCTGTTTTCAACAAAATCCAGCAGTTCATCTGCAAAATCGTACACTCTGTCCATATCTATACCTCTCTATTCTTCTTCTTCGTAGTCTTCTTCGTCCATAAAGAGAGTCTCGAAAACCTCTGAAACCATCTCAAACTCCGAGTCGTCCTCTATGTTCAGAAGCTCTATCTCTTCGCCGTCTTCCTCGTATCCGTACAGAAGCACGTTTTCTTCGCCTTCTGGCAGAAGAGCTATATACTCCTTGTCCTCCACTCCGAATACGCCTAGCACAAAGCATGAAAGGCTAGTTCCATCATCTAGCTCTATATTCATCTTCTCGTACTCGTCTTCTTCGCATCCACATCCGTTATCTCCACAGCCACACTCGTGGTCTTCATCGTGGTGCCCGTTGCATCCGCATCCGTTCTTTTCCTCTTCTAGTTCCATTTTTTCTTTGTCTGTCATATCCAACAACTCCTCTTTCTTAATTTTACTTCTAATTACATTTTAACTCATTTCAGACCTAAATCAAACAAAATAAAAGGCATAGCCCTAATTTAGCCATGCCTTTTAGTATTCATATTTTTCTATCCAAATACTCTCTTCATTATCTCTTTGCCTGTCTTGGTTGCAGCCACCCCTCCAAGAGCAGTTTCTCTAAGCTCAAATGGAAGCGACTTTCCTACCTCGTACATCGCCTCAACCACTTCGTCAAACGGAATTATAGACTTGACTCCGGCAAGCGCAAGGTCTGTAGAGATCATTGCGTTTACAGCCCCTGATGCGTTTCTCTTCGCACAAGGCGCTTCCACAAGCCCAGCTATAGGGTCGCACACAAGCCCCATTATATTCTTAAGGCAGATAGATGCAGCCTCAAGCGACATCTCTGGAGTTCCGCCAGACATCTCGACCATTCCAGCGGCAGCCATAGCAGCTGCAGCACCACACTCGGCCTGGCATCCACCTTCTGCTCCTGAAACAGTGGCATTTGTCTGAATTATAACACCTATTCCGGCAGCCACAAGCAGTCCATCTATTACAGTCTCCTTGTCTGCGTTCAGGGCTTCAGCCGCAGTAGTTATAGTGGCTGGCACTATCCCGCAAGAACCCGCTGTAGGCGCAGCACAGATTCTTCCCATAGAGGCGTTGACCTCCGAGCAAGAAAGCGCTCTGGCCGCCGCCAGCATAACTGTGCTTCCGCAAAGCGAGTTGGCGTTTTGAGAGTACTGGTTCACTCTCTGGGCGTCTCCACCTATAAGCCCTCCTACAGACTTGACTTCTTTATTCATAGCCTCATTTGCCGAAGCCTTCATCACTTCAAAGCTCTGATAAAGTCTCTCTCTTATCTCCTCTGCGCTGGCCCCTGTAAGTTCAATCTCCCTCTCAAGCACTATCTCTGACAGCTTTTTGTTCTGGCTATTTGCCAGTTCCAGCAATTCGTATCCAAATCTAAACATGTATTTACCTCCCGTCCTATAGTGGATTTATAGCTCTAGTCAAGATAACACCTTCTACTTCTGATATATCTCTTAGAACATTCGAACCTATATTCGACTCCACCTCTATTATCATAACCGCTTCATCTCTATGCGTAGATCTCTCGACTTTCATGATGTCTACTGTTATATCGTCTTCTCCTAGAACTTTCGTCACTTTAGTCACGATACCCTCTAGCTTCTTGTGCTTTACGACTAGAGTAGGACGGTTTCCTGTAAGGCTTACGTCTGTGCCCTCTATATTGGTGATCACTATACTTCCTCCACCTATAGAAGACCCTGTTATGTCCACTTCTCTGCCACCCTTTGTCTCGAACACAAGTTTAACCGTGTTGGGATGCTGATAGCTTCCAAGGTCGGCTTCTATAAACTCTATGCCTATGCCTTTTTCTTCTGCCATTTCCAGCGCATGCCTTAGGTTTTCATCCCCAGGATCCATGCCCAGCACACCTGCTACAAGCGCCCTGTCAGTTCCGTGGCCTTTGTACGTCTTTGCAAAAGACCCATGTAGATAGAATTTTACAGAGTCAAAATCCACTCCGACTATTCCCTTGGCTACTTTTCCAAGTCTAGCCGCTCCAGCTGTATGCGAGCTGGAAGGACCTATCATTATAGGACCTAATATATCAAAAATTCCATATTGTTTGATAGCCATAAAATCGCCCCTTAACATTTTCTCTTTTCATTTTAAGATTTTATCATAACAAGCTTTTTTTTTCAATAACCGTTAAATATAATTACTTTAAAGCATATAAGACCTTTATACCTATTTTAGTTTAAGATAGTCGTTCTCGCTTTTATTTTCTATAGATTACTCAAATCTATATGGCAATATCCATTTGGATTCTTCTTCAGATACTTCTGATGATACTCCTCTGCCAAGTGGTATTTTGCCAGTGGCTCAACTTCTGTAACTATAGGCTTTTCATGCTTTAGAGCTTCAGCCCTAAGAGACTCCATTATGAGTCTGTAGTCTGCATCGTCCACATAGTAAATCCCCGTTCTGTACTGGCTTCCCCTGTCGTTTCCCTGCTTGTTCAGAGAAGTTGGGTCCACTATGTTCCAGTACTTTGAAAGCAGCCCAGCTAAAGATATCTTCTCTTCGTCGTAGACTATTCGGGCCGTCTCAGCATAGCCGGAAGCTCCTGTGCACACGTCTTCGTATGTCGGGCTTTCCCAGTCGCCGTTGGCATAGCCCACGCTAGTCTCTATAACCCCGTCTATCCTGCTGAAATACTCCTCCACTCCCCAGAAGCAACCCCCTGCCAAATATATCTCCTTCATCGCAAACACCCCTTTGTTATTTGTTATGTATTTGTCAATAACTATAGAAAAAAGGCCAGCCCAAAAGACTGGCCCTTAACTTATTTACTTGAACTTAACTATTATAGACGGATCTAGTATCCTGAAAGTGAAAGACTCTGTTATAAAAAGCCTTACAGTCTTGCTGTCATGAGACTCGTATCCTATAGAGAGATCCTGACCTATAGTCATCTCAAGATCCGAGTGATTTGCCGGGATCAAGACTGCGCCTTCTATGCTAGGGCTTACAACTATCTCTCCGCCTATTATATCTTCCAGCTGCTTTGCAAGAGGATATCCTCCTGTCTGCTTGTTTATAACCCTGTAGGCCTCGGTGCCAACCACCAGTGTGAAAGGCTTTGAGGCATATGACGACTGAAGCTTTAGAACCCCTCTGCTTATGTTGTCCAGTATATCTTCCCTGTTCGCTCCAAGCGATAGCTCCTCTATGCCCTCAGCCTTAAGCAGTCCTACTATTCCGGCCTTCTCGTTTCCTTCAAATATCACCTTGTCCTCGTACTTGGCTATCCTCTTTGCAGCCTCTTCAAGCGACTCTAGGTTTATGTCCTTGGCCCCTCTGACTATGTTGTCCATTTCCCATCTGTTTAGTTCAAAGCTAGACCTGACCTCCATAAGGGGCTTCACTCTGTAAGTTCCAGCTGAGACACCTTCCTTGCTTTCCTCTATCACGTCAAGTCTTCCCTCTACCACTACGTTTGAGTCCCATCCCTTAGGACCTTCTACATGCACCACTTTTCTAGCTGAAAGGTAGCTCTCAAGCACCTCTTTAGCCCTTCCGTCTATTTCATCCCAAACTTCGCTTGTAAGCGGAGCTAGATCTCTTTTAAGTATGTCCATAACTCATACCTCCCTGTATTTTGAATTTTACGGTTTACTTTCTCATGCTTCCTATTCCTAAGTCTGAAAGCGACACCCTGTTCGCTGACTTAGACTCTCCACCAGTTGCAGCTTCTTCTGCGCCAGCTATAGATCCCTCTGTGTATAGGTATGTCTTAAGCTCTTCGTCCCAAGTCGGCATATTCCTTCTAAGCCACTCTATTATCATGCAGGCATGCTCTATCTCCTCGTCCCTGTTGTGGGCAAGTATTGCCTGTGCATCAGGATCACTGCTTGCCGCTACTCTCTGATGGTATAAATCTATGGCCTCTAGCTCTTCCCTAAGGCTTGTTATCATTCTAGTTATAAGCCTAGTCTTTTCGTCTAGAAGCTCTATTGGCTCTTTAAAATTACTCATATCTCAATTCCTCCTTTTTTTCTCTTTAATGTTTTTTTACCCTACAGGCTTTGCTTTATTCAAATAATTTCAGGTACTTTCCATACCCTTCCTGTTCCATCTCTTCTTTAGGTATGAATCTAAGCGAAGCCGAATTTATACAGTACCTAAGCCCGCCCTTGTCCGAAGGGCCATCCTCGAACACATGTCCAAGGTGCGAATCGCCAGCTTTCGACCTGACCTCTGTCCTTGTCATTCCAAGTGAGCTGTCTTTTTTCTCTACAATCCCAGATTCTTCTACTGGCTTTGTAAAAGAAGGCCAACCACTTCCTGAGTCAAACTTGTCTTTCGAACTAAACAGTACTTCTCCAGACACTACATCTACGTATATGCCCTCTCTCTTGTTGTCCCAGTACTCGTTATCGAAAGGCCTCTCTGTACCACTTTCCTGAGTAACCCTGTACTGAAGCTCTGTAAGCTTTGATTTGAGTTCACTCTTGTCTCTGTTTCCCACATCAATCACTCCTTGCATTTCTCTAGTATTTAAACATGGTGTTTTTTCTCTTGTCCAAAATCAGAACCTTCAGCATCATAAGCACTATGGCTATCATGGACACTATAGCCCCCCAGTATACTAGCTTGTGCTGAAGATCAAATACCTCTAGGTGCTTGTAGGCTATCCCGAAAAGTCCCCACAAGAACACTGCATTGTAGGCTATGTCTCGTCTGAGCTTAAGCGAAATAAAGCTTATCACAAGGATCGCTCCGAATATCACTACGCTCCAGATCTCTTCCGATATCCCAAAGCCGTCCCATCCTCTGTCCACCAGTAGAGCCGTTACGTTCAGTATAGTGGCTAGAGTTATCCAGCCTAGGTATATGCTGAAAGGATAGTTCACAAACAGCTTGTCGCTGCTGTTTGGGCTTGTCTCGCTGTTCACCCTTATATACACAGCTATAAGGCTTATCAGTATCACTAGCATCGCCAAAAGCGAGTATCCAGGCATCTCGTAATGCCATAGCACTATCCAGGCCATGTTCCCTATGCACGAAACGATGAAGAATATGCCAACTTTCTCGGAAGCGCTCTGTCCTGACAGACTTCCATTTCTGGAGTCTAGAATCTGATATATCACAAACGCTGCAAGGCCTATGTATATAAGTCCCCAGATGGAGAATGTGAACCCCGAAGGCACTATGAGATTCGGATAGCTGTCTGAGAGATCTCCTGTAGTGTTATTGTTAAGCGGTAAATAATTCGCTAGAAAATTAAGCGCCAGTACTCCTATAAATGCTATTAGATTGGCTATTTTCAATACTCTTTTACTCTTTTTTTCTTTAAACAAATGTTCCACCCTCTTCTATAAAGTCTTTCTATCCCTATTCATACCAATAAAGAATGCCTTTTAAACTATCAGTTTGCATACAATGATATAATATAAGTGAATAATAATTTTAATTTGGCGGTGATATTTTGAACAAGAAAAAAGTAGGCGTGGGACTCAGCGGTGGCGTAGATAGCGGAACCACTGCCCTTATACTAAAAGAGCGAGGATACGAAGTAGTCGGCATGACCATGAAGCTTTTCGACCACCACGATGCTGAGATATCTGTGGCAAGAGAAGTGGCCGACAGGATCGGAATAGAGCATATAGTGCTGGACTACAGCTCCAGTTTTGAATCCAGTGTTGTAGAGTATACAGTAAAATCCTACGAGCTAGGTCTGACCCCTAATCCCTGTGTATTCTGCAATCGCCATTTCAAATACGGCAAACTGCTAGACTACTGCATGGAAAACGGAATAGACTACTTTGCCACAGGGCACTACGCCAGGATTTCATACGATGAAGACAGAGGTATATACAGAATCTTCAAAGCCAAGGACTCCAGGAAAGACCAGTCCTACAATCTGTTCCAGCTCTCACAAGAACAGCTAAAGCATCTTATATTTCCGCTAGGCGACTTTTCTTCGAAAGCCGAAGTGCGGGAAAAATCATCAGGCACTCTTTCCGAGCTCTCCTCTAAAAAAGACAGCACCGGAATATGCTTTTTGAACAAGATATCCCTCTACTCTTTCCTCAAGAAAAGAAACAGCTCTTCCACCGTGCCTGGAGCATTTGTGGACAGAGCTGGAAACTTCCTTGGAAGACATGTGGGGTTATCCTCTTATACACTTGGTCAGAAAAAAAATCTGCCTAAACCGAATGGAGAATCGTTTGTAGTCTGCGGAATAGACTCTTCTGAAAACAAAGTCATACTTGGATCCGAAGCAGATCTTTTAAAGACAGAAATAAGTCTTGCCGATGTCAATTTGCTTGACCCGCTTATGATCTTCCCTGCCATAGTGGAGGTCAAGCTAAGCCAGTGGTCAGTAGTCTACAGCGGAGAGCTTTCAAGTGTAGGCGGAGAGTTCAAGCTCTCTTTTAAATCCCCTGTGCGCGCCCCTGCGCCTGGGCAAAGCGTTGTCTTCTACAGCGGTGATGAACTGCTCGGTGGAGGGACTATATGCTCTGCCGTGTAGTTCCCAAACTTTCTTGTTGACTTTAGCTTTGTTTTATATTAAAATCCACTGTACAGACAATTCTATAAGGAATTAAGAGGGAGTAGTTATAAATGTGATGTCAACAATCTCGATTTCTATAAATCTGGTGTCACATACCTTGTGTTGTAGGTAACGAGACTTTTAATGCAGTTTGTTCAATCACAAGCTGCGTTAAAGGTCTCTTTTATTTTAAATAAAAGGAGGCATTCAAAATGAATCACTATTCAAAACCGATTCCAGAGCTTATGAGTGAGCTAAACAGCTCTGAGTCAGGACTTTCCAACGAGGCGTATGAAAAGTCCAAATCCGTACACGGTCTTAATAGACTGGATCAGGCTGAAAAAGAGACTATACTTCAGATCTTTCTAAGCCAGTTCAAAGACGTGCTGGTAATAATACTGCTTATAGCAAACTTCATATCACTGGCCACAGACAATATAGAGAGTTCTATAGTCATAATGGCAGTCATACTTCTGAACGCCATACTGGGAACTGTACAGTATGTAAAAGCTCAGAAGTCGCTTGAAAGCCTTCAGGCTCTTACAGCGCCGTATTCTGTAGTCATAAGAAACGGTGAAAAGATAGAGGTCTCTTCTGTTGAAATAGTGCCTGGAGACATACTCCTCTTGGAGGCTGGAAACTACGTTCCAGCAGATGGAAGGATAATAGAGAACTTCTCGCTTCAGGTAAACGAGAGCTCTCTTACAGGAGAGTCTGAGCCTATAACAAAGACCTCGGAACTACTCCCCGACGAGAGCATCCCTATAGGAGACAGAGTGAACATGGTCTTTTCTGGAGGTCTTGCCACTTACGGGCGTGCCAAGGTGCTTGTGACTTCCACTGGAATGAACACAGAGCTTGGAAACATAGCTCACCTGCTGAATACAACTGCCGAGAAGACTACACCTCTTCAAGTCAGTCTAGATGACTTCAGCAAAAAGCTAGCCGCTGTAATACTGTTTATATCTGTGCTTGTATTCGGGCTCAATATATACAGAGGTGCTGAAATTGTAGACTCGCTCATGTTCGCTGTTGCCCTGGCTGTTGCGGCAATTCCTGAAGCGCTGAGCTCTATCGTCACCATAGTGCTTGCAATAGGAACTCAGAAAATGGCCAAGGAAAATGCTGTTGTAAAAGAGCTTAAAGCCGTGGAAGGACTTGGGTCAGTTTCGGTAATATGTTCAGACAAGACAGGTACTCTTACCCAAAACAAGATGAAGGTCTTGAAGGCATTTGTGGACCTTGAAACAGTAGATATATCGGACTTAGATACAAATGACAGGCTTGTCAGAGAGCTTGTATACACATCGGTGCTGTGCAACGACTCATCTGTTTCAAGCGAAGGCGAGATAGGGGATCCTACTGAGGTAGCCCTGCTTAATCTGGCTTCCTACTTGGCTCTAGACCATGAGAAAATAAGAGCTGGTCATCCTAGAGTGGATGAAATACCTTTCGACTCCGACAGAAAGCTTATGACTACTTGCAATCAGCTTGAAGGCAAAGAGTATATTCTGACAAAAGGAGCTGTAGATGTACTGCTCGACAGAATGCTGAGCGTCAAGACTTCTGCTGGAATAGTCTCGATGACTTCTGAAATAAAGGCTCAGATAGAGGAGGCCAACCAGTATTTCTCTGAAAACGGACTTAGAGTGTTGGCATTTGCAGCAAAGCAGAGAACTTCTAGCGACATGCTTACCCTAGATGACGAATCGGATTATGTATTCTTAGGTCTTCTGGCCATGATAGACCCTCCGAGAGAGGAAGCCAAGAAGGCAGTTGAGGACTGTATATCTGCCGGAATAAAACCTGTAATGATCACAGGAGACCACAGGGTCACGGCTTCAGCTATAGCAAAAGAGATAGGAATCCTTCGTGAAGGAGATATCGCCGTAAACGGTGCAGAACTTGACTCGCTGTCCGATGACGACCTAAAGCGAAAAGTAGAGCATATATCTGTATATGCAAGGGTTTCTCCTGAGCATAAGATCAGGATAGTCAGAGCTTGGCAGAGCAAGAATAGAATAGTGGCCATGACGGGAGACGGCGTAAATGACGCCCCAGCGCTTAAGCAGGCCGACATAGGTATAGCGATGGGTATAACTGGAACTGACGTCTCGAAAGACGCAGCTTCAATAGTGCTTTCAGACGACAACTTCGCCACTATAGTAAAGGCCATCTCAAGCGGTAGAAGCATCTTCAGAAATATAAAGAACTCCATAAAGTTCCTGCTGTCTGGAAATACGGCCGGAATAATCGTGGTAATATACTCTACGCTTGCAAGTCTGCCTGTTCCGTTTGCAGCTGTTCATCTGCTGTTTATAAACCTGCTTACAGACAGTCTTCCAGCTATAGCAATAGGGATGGAAGCTGAAAGCGGCGATCTGCTGAAAGAGAAGCCGAGAAAGTCAAACGCTTCTATACTGGACTCTGTTTTCCTCAGAAAGATATTTGTAGAGGGATCGCTTATAGGTATAGCCACAATACTGGCTTTCCACTTCGGGCTTGAGAACGGAAGTGATGCGTATGCTAGGACACTTGCCTTCTCGACTCTATGTCTTGCAAGACTGTTCCACGGATTCAACAGCAGAGGCGACAAGTCTCTTGTAAAGCTAGGCTTCTTCTCCAACAAGTACAACTGGATGTCTTTCTTCGCTGGAAACATCTTCTTGCTGGCCGTGATATTTATAGGGCCTCTAAGAGAGCTTTTCGAAGTGTCTAAAGTTGGAACAAGCGACCTTGCGCTTATATACGGATTCGCCATAGCTCCAACTATATTGATACAGCTTTTCAGAATATTCTTTATAGATAGAAGTGAAACGAAGTAAAAAAGAAATTTAAAAGGGGATGCCGGCCGGCATCCCCTTTATCATTAAAACTCTCCTATCAAGTTGACCATCTCTATAGCTGTAACAGCAGCTTCGTATCCCTTGTTTCCAGCCTTAGTTCCTGCTCTCTCTATGGCCTGCTCTATGCTGTCTGTAGTCAGCACTCCGAAGACCACCGGCACTTCAGTCTCAAGCGACACAGAAGCTATCCCCTTTGTGACTTCGCTCGAAACGTAGTCGAAATGCGGAGTAGACCCCCTTATAACAGCGCCAAGGCATATCACAGCATCGTATCTTCCAGACTTGGCCATCTTCTTGGCTACAAGCGGTATCTCGAAAGCCCCAGGGACCCAAGCCACCTCTATCTCGTTTTCCTCAACCCCATGTCTCTTGAGTGCGTCGAAAGCGCCCGTCATCAGCTTTCCACCTATAAACTCGTTGAACCTTCCAACTATTATCCCGTACTTCTTGCCTTTTGAAATCAGATTTCCCTCGTAAGTCTTCATCATTATTTTTCCTCCTTCATATTTAGCATATGTCCCATCTTGTCTTTCTTGGTCTTCAGATAGAACTCGTTTTTCACATTGCATGTTATCTCGATAGGAACCCTCTCCACTATCTCTATGCCGTAGCCGGAAAGGCTCTGTATCTTGTCCGGGTTGTTGGTCATAAGCCTTATCTTGCTTATGCCAAGCAAGTAGAGTATCTGGGCCCCGATTCCATAATCCCTCATGTCCTCTGGGAATCCTAGAGCCAAATTGGCCTCCACCGTGTCCATACCCTGATCCTGTAGATTGTAGGCCTTTATCTTGTTTATAAGCCCTATGCCTCTGCCCTCTTCTCTCATGTACAGAAGCACGCCTCTACCTTCCTTCTCTATCTGCTCCATGGCGTGGGCGAACTGGTCTCCGCAGTCGCATCTGATAGACCCGAAGGCGTCACCTGTAAGGCATTCCGAGTGGACCCTCACAAGTACAGGCTCGTCTCCCGAGATATCTCCCTTTACAAGTGCCACGTGATGCTCTCCATTTAGCTTGTTCACAAAGCCTATCATTCTGAACTCGCCATACTTTGTAGGCATATTGGCCTCGGCCACACGCTCCACCAGTTTGTCGGACTTAAGCCTGTAGGCTATGAGGTCGGCTATAGTTATAAGCTTAAGATCGTGCTCTTTCGAGTACTCCACAAGCTCTGGTACTCTGGCCATGGTCCCGTCCTCATTCATGATTTCGCAGATAACTCCGGCAGGCTTAAGCCCGGCGAGCCTTGCAAGGTCAACAGCCGCCTCAGTATGCCCCGCACGTTTCAGTGTTCCTCCCTCTTTAGCCACAAGCGGGAATATATGCCCAGGCCTAGTGAAGTCCGAAGGCTTGGCACTAGAGTCCATCAGCTTGAGTATGGTATTGGCCCTCTCCTCGGCTGAAATCCCGGTCTTGCATGTAGTGCAGTCCACCGATACCGTAAATGCTGTCTCTTTTGGGTCTGTGTTGTCCGTGACCATCTGGCCTATCTTGAGCTCGTCTAGCCTGGATTTCTCCATAGGAGCACAGATAAGCCCCCTTCCATACTTGGCCATGAAGTTTATGGACTCTGTAGTCACCTTTTCAGCCGCCATCAGCAGATCGCCCTCGTTCTCCCTGTCCTCGTCGTCTACTACTACCACCATCTTGCCATTCCTTATATCCTCTATAGCTTCCTCTATAGTGTTGAATCTAGTCATCTTTACACCGCCTTTTCTCTATCTATTTATGCAAATCCATTTTCCCTTAGGAAATCTATATCTATCCTGCTCTTAGGCGCTTCCTCTCTGTAGGAAAGCAACCTCTCCACGTACTTGCCTATGAGGTCGCACTCCAGATTTACAACGTCTCCAATTTTCTTTCTGAGAAGCGTAGTCTCGTCCTTTGTAGTGGGAATTATGGAGACTTTGAAGCTCCTCTCCCCTAATTCTGCAACAGTAAGGCTTGTGCCATCTATGGCTATGGAGCCTTTGTATATCACGTACTTGAGCACGTCTCCGCCTGTCTCTATCTCAAGCCAGGTGGCGTTGTCCTCCTCTTTTACAGAGGCAATCTTGCCCATGCCGTCTATATGGCCTGAGACCATATGACCTCCAAGCCTGTCTCCAAGCCTAAGCGCTCTCTCTAAATTCACCTCTGTGCCCTTAGTGATATCCTTGAGATTTGTAAGCCTTATGCTCTCAGGCATCACGTCCACCGTAAAGCTGGTATCTGTATAGTCCACTACTGTGAGGCAGACTCCATTGGTCGCTATGCTGTCCCCGTGCTTTACACCTTCAAGCACTTTCACAGCCTCTATCTCTATCACAGCTGAGCTTCCCGAAGTGTCCACCTTCTTTATCTTTCCAATCTCCTCTACAAGTCCTGTAAACATTGCTGGCGCCTCCTTATATAGCCTTCCAAGAGCATGTCTCCGTCATAATTTGAAACCTCCAGATCCGAGACCGCTATGCCTTCTCGTACGTAGTCGAAGCCCTCGCCCTCCACTGGAGTCTTGCTTTCGCTTCCGCCTATTATAAGCGGCGCTATAAAGCACTGGACCTTGTCGACTATGTTCTCTCTAAGCGCTCCGAAGTTGAGGCAACCTCCACCTTCCAAGAGCACGCTGTCTATTCCAAGCTTCCCGAGCTCCGCCATAAGGCGTGGAAGGTCAACTCTGCCGCATTTTTCAGGTGTGACTATCACTCTGGCCCCCTTGGCCTCTATGGCTTTTAACTTCTCGTCTGGAATTCTATCTGTAGTTGCAACTATCGTCTCTTTTTCAAACTCCATATTCAAGAGCTTGCAGTCTAGCGGTATCCTGCCGGCGCTGTCCACCACTATTTTCACACTGTCTGAAGCTGTTCTGCCTTCAAGTCTGGTGTTTAGCATTGGGTCGTCTGCTATAACGGTGTTCACTCCCACCATCACAGCTGAGACTCTGTGCCTTGTCTCGTGCACATGCACCCTGGACTTCTCGTTTGTGATCCACTTGGAGTCCCCAGTACGCGTGCAGATCTTCCCGTCTAGCGTCATGGCTGTCTTCATTATGCAGAACGGCTTTTTCTCTGTTATATAGTGAAGGAATATCTCGTTCTGGCGTTTAAGCTGCTCTTCCAGCACACCTGTCACGACTTCTATCCCCGCAGCTTCAAGCTTTGCAACTCCCCTTCCCGACACAAGCGGATTGGGGTCTAGCAGTCCGACCACGACTTTTCCTATTTTCTTCTCAACTATTGCATCTGCGCACGGCGGGGTCTTGCCGTAGTGGGAGCAAGGCTCAAGCGTCACATACATAGTGGCTCCTGAGACATCTTCCCCTCTTCTCTCTGCATCCTCGAACGTATTTATCTCGGCGTGGTTCTCGCCACATCTTTCGTGGTATCCTTCGCCTATAATCCTTCCAGCTTTAACTATCACAGCTCCCACAAGCGGGTTGGGGTTTACAAACCCAGCTCCTCGCTCTGCAAGCTCCATGGCTCTTGACATGTATTTTTCCATTTCAACCTCCATACAAAAAAGCCCTGAAGATATATCTCCAGGGCTCTTGGTTCCAAGTTCTCAAATGTGATACAACTGTAGCTGTATCTTTTGAATCTGCTTTAATCACTTTCTTTCATCCAGACTTTACTGTCGGTCTTGGAATTTCACCAAGTCAACTGCAACGCAGCTCGCGGACTCTACCGCCGGTCGGGAATCTCACCCTGCCCTGAAAGCTATTCTCATATTCACTTTACGTAAATTTATCATAAAAAAAAACATAAGTCAATATCTATCTCGACATAGAGTCCATTCCCATTATTTTCACCTTATATCCTTAATAATTTACCGTTTTCGATTGCAAATAGAGGTATTAAAACTTATAATTAGTTTAGTAAATACCAACATGAGGAGGCCATTCGAAAAAGAATGAAAGAAAAACTACAATTACACGAATTCAACAATTTGACTAAGTCGCTTAGCTTTAATATGTACGACATCTGCTACACAAAGACAGAGGCAGATAGAAAAGCGTATTTAGAGTATATAGACGAGCAGTATAACGCTGACAGGCTTACAAGCATACTGAAAGTTGTTACTGAAATCATAGGTGCCAACATATTGAATATTGCAAAGCAGGACTACGATCCTCAGGGTGCAAGCGTTACTATTCTCGTGTGTGAAGGCCCTCTAGACAAAAATTCAAAGGACATGGCCATAGGCCAATCCCAGACTCCTGGACCTGTTCCAAACATAGCGCTTGGACATCTGGACAAGAGCCATATAACTGTGCACACTTACCCTGAATACCACCCATTTGAAGGCATAAGCACTTTCAGAGCGGATATAGACGTATCTACTTGCGGAGAGATCTCGCCACTTAAAGCGCTTAACTACCTTGTGCACTGCTTCGACACAGACATAATGACTATAGACTACAGAGTAAGAGGCTTTACTAGAGACATCGGCGGAAGAAAGCTGTTTATAGACCACAAGATAGACTCTATACAGAACTACATCCCTAAAAAAGTCAAAGACCTCTTCAACATGATAGACGTAAACGTATACCAGTCGAATATATTCCACACAAAGTGCAAGCTAAAGAACTTCGACCTAGACGACTACCTCTTCGGCTACACAAAGAAAGATCTTCACCCTGGAGACGCTCAGATGATAACAAAGAAAATCAGAAGAGAAATGGATGAAATCTTCTACGGAACTAATGTGGAAGAGGCAATAGTGGAAGATGAAGATGGATCATACTAAGACCCCTATTCTCTCTGCACTGCTAGACTACGCCAAAAAAGACGTAGTCTGTTTTGATGTTCCGGGGCATAAGAGGGGCAACTACCTTGAAGAGCTGAAAGACGCCTTAGGAGAGATGACACTTAGGCTGGATGTAAATGCATCCAAGACCATGGACAACCTCTCCTACCCTACTGGGGTGATAAAAGAAGCCGAAGAGCTGATTGCAGACGCCTTCCATTCGGACAATTCGTTTATACTTGTAAACGGCTCCACTTCTGGAGTTCAGTACATGATAATGAGCGCCATAGAAAACGGAGACAAGATACTGCTCCCTAGAAATGTGCACAAATCCGCCATAAACGCCCTTATACTTGCTGGCGGAAAGCCTGTGTTTATGGAGCCTGAGATAGACCTTGAGTACGGAATAGCAAACGGCGTAAGCCTGAAGTCAGTAAAACAAGCGCTTGACTTAAACGACGACATCAAGGCCATATTCCTGATAAACCCGACCTACTTCGGGGCCGTTTCAGATCTCGAGCAGATAATAGAGCTTGCCCATTCGAGAGGAATACCTGTGCTGGTGGACCAGGCCCATGGAGCCCATTTTTCGTTCCATCCAGAACTTCCTGTAAATGCTTCTCTATATGGAGCTGATTTAGTTACACTCAGTATGCATAAAACAGGAGGCTCTCTTACACAGTCGTCTGTGCTGCTTCACAACGAAGGGCTTATCTCTAAAAACAAGATAAGATCCACAGTGAATTTGCTGCAGACCACTTCCGCCTCGTACCTTCTGATGTGCTCTGTGGACCTTGCCAGAAAGCAACTTGTGCTGGAAGGCGAAGCGAGATTGGAAAAGCTGCTTAAGCTCACTCGAGCCGCAAAAAGAGAGATAAACGAAATCCCAGGGCTTAGCTGCATCTCAAGAGACAGCTACGTAGCTTCCGGCAAGTCTTTCGACTACGACGAGCTGAAAGTAGTTGTGAACGTGAGCGAGCTTGGGGTTTCAGGATTCTACATCTACGACCTGCTCTTCTCCGACTACGACATACAGGTGGAGCTGGCGGAGCCGAACGTGATAATGGCCATCATCTCCTTTGGAGACAATGAAGTGAGCATTAACACTTTGGTGGAATCACTCAGAGATATAAGCAGCAGATTTTACAGAAAGTCTGAAAAGCGGGATACAAACATACTCTCTGGGCTTAAAAACCCGAAGCTGATGCTCTCCCCTAGAGACGCCTACTACCACAGCAAGAATATAGTCCACATAAAGGACGCCGCTGGGCTTATAAGCGGAGAGTCCATAATGATCTATCCGCCAGGGATACCACTTGTGATTCCAGGAGAGATGATCACAGAGGACATGATAGAGCACTACCTCTACCTAAGGGACGAGGGCAGCATCACACTTAACGACGATGACGACCCATATATGATAAAAATACTAGACAAGAGCAAGGAGGAAAATGCAATGGATTTATGGTACACAGAGAATCACCAAGAAGACGTGAAGTTCTCTATAAAGGTCAAGGAGCATCTTCACTCGGAGAAGAGCGAGTTCCAGCAGCTTGACTTCTTTACAAGCGACACTTTCGGAAAGTTCTTCACACTTGACGGGCTTATGATGGTCACAGAGAAAGACGAGTTCATCTACCACGACATGATAACTCATGTGTCTATGGCAGTTAACCCTAACATAAAGAGAGTGCTTGTAATAGGCGGCGGAGACGGCGGAACTGCAAGAGAGGTGCTTAGATACCCTGGAGTTGAAAAAGTGGACATGGTGGAGATAGACGAAAGAGTCGTAAGGCTTTGCCAGAAGTTCCTGCCTCTAACTGCGGAAAAACTGGACAACGACGAAAGGCTTACACTCTACTTTGAAGACGGGCTTAAGTTCGTGCAGGATGCAGACTCAGAGTCTTACGACCTTATACTTGTAGACTCCACAGACCCTATAGGGCCTGGAGAAGGACTTTTCACTTACGAGTTCTACAACAACTGCAAGAGAGTTCTAAGTGAAGACGGAATACTGATAAACCAGCACGAAAGCCCTTACTACAGTAGCTACAGCCATGAGATGAAGAGATCTCATTCGAAAATAAAAGAGACTTTCCCTATAGCTAAAGTCTACCAGTTCCACATGCCGACTTATCCGTCAGGACATTGGCTGTTCGGCTTCGCTTCTAAGAAGTACGACCCTATAGCGGACCTCAAGGCGGATGAATGGAACGCGCTTGGACTTAAGACTAAGTACTACAATACAGATATTCACGTAGGCGCATTTATGCTCCCTACTTATGTAAAGGATGAACTGGAAAATGTTTAATACCTACAAGACAGATAGATTTATAGGCTTCGAATCAGACTATGAAAATTCGGATGTGGTGCTCCTAGGAGCCCCTTTCGACGGAACTGTAAGCTACAGGCCTGGAACTCGTTTTGCGCCTATGGCAGTCAGGACTGAGTCTTACGGGCTTGAGACCTACTCGCCTTATCTGGACTTAGACCTGGAAGACTACAAACTTTCGGATATAGGAGACGTGGAGTTCCCTTTCGGAAATAAGGAGGCCACGCTTTCGGCCATAAAGTCCGAGATATCCAAGGTGGTTGCAGACGGGAAAAAGCCGCTTATGGTGGGAGGAGAGCACCTTGTGACTCTTCCCGCTGTTGAAGCACTGTACGAGAAGTACCCTGACCTCCATATAATCCACTTCGACGCGCATACAGACCTCAGAGAAGACTATATGGGCGAAGTGCTGTCGCATGCCACAGTCTTAAGACGTGCGTGGGACGTAGTCGGAGACGGGAGGATATACCAATTTGGAATAAGGTCAGGAATGAAAGAGGAGTTCGAGTGGGCCAAGTCCCATACGTATCTAGAGAAGTTCTCGACCTCCACTCTTGCTTCCAAGCTTGAGGAACTGAAAGACGTGCCGGTCTACCTGACTATAGACCTTGACGTGCTGGACCCTTCTGTCTTCCCTGGAACTGGAACGCCGGAGCCAGGCGGGATAGATATGAAAGAGATGCTAGCAGCTCTAGTCTCTATGAAGGGTATCAACTTTGTAGGAGCGGACGTGGTGGAGCTTTCGCCTCACTACGATGCAAGCGGAGCTTCCACAGCCGTTGCCTGCAAGGTGGTAAGAGAAGTGACATTGTTGTTGGCGGAGTAAATTTAAGCCCCCCTGAAAAAGCTGAATGGCTTTTTAGGGGGGCTTTGTCTGTGCTTTTCAAAGTGAATATTGCATTCATTTTAGCATCTGTTTTGACAACAGTGAACATGCAATTAAAACTCCCAAGTTGATTGAAGCTTTACTAGCTTTCGCTCCATACTCATCATTTCACTTAGATAATCCATTTCTTGTTTGGACTTATGCTTTTTTTGCTCAAGTTCACTTATATGCGTTTCATACTCGTAAAGCAATTTTTCATATTCGGCTTTTTCTTCTTTGAAATCATTGCTCTGACTTAAGAACACTTCAGCTTGCTTTAATAATTTATCTTTGTATTCACAAGAAGCTCTTTCATAGCCTTCCTTTTTTCCTTTGTTCTTTCCTTCTTCATATATGTCACTAACTATAGAAGTTTTTTTAAGTGCATCTTTAATTATTTTCTTAGGAGTTACTGGAGTTGCTATCGACAATGAGGAATTCAAAACTAGCTTTTCATTCTTGTGTTGCTCGTAAAATATCCAATTGGGCTTATAGTCAGTCTTATCCATTTAAAAAACTCCTTTCAATTCTGACTTAAACTATAATTATGTCACTTACATGGCAATACTAAAAGATTATCTTGATAGCTTTCGAACATATGACTTATAATCAGAAATTAGCTCTTCGTATTTATTTCTTTCTACTATTGAAGTTTTTTCCTGCTTCAAAAAGCTTTCAGCTTGCTTCAAGAGCTTATTCTCATACTCAATCGAAGCCCACATATAGCCCTCTTTTCTACCTTCTTCTCGAACATTCTCAATTAAAGGATGAGGCTTGTTGTATAAAATAATGCTCTCTAACATTCCTCCATACAAGGCTCCTAGTTTGGCTAAATCTAGTGATTTAGTTAAGTTCAACTCTTCTTCACAGCTCAAGATATCTTCTATTCGTAATTCATATTCGCTGATAAGAGCTTCATACCTTCTTTGCTCAGCTCTATATTCCTGTTGTTTTTCTGAGAATTTTCTTGATTGTTCTAAAAGCTTTTTTTCATATTCAATCGAAGCCCTTTCATAGCCTTCTTTCTTTCCTACAACTCTAATTTCATCAATAAGTTCTTTCGTAACAGGTACGAAAGGACTCGGAACGACCAATGCGGCTATTAATAAATTACGCCTACTCGGAATAGAACGCTTTACAATAAGCTTTCCATCGCTGTTTTCGACAATATTATAGGTTTCCATGACTTCAATCACTCCTTTGAATTTAAATATATGCCAAATGTTTCATCTAGAGCTTGGCTTAAAGTAAAGTTTGATTTTTTAATATTCTTTTCTATAAATAAAAGCGTTTGAATATAATCTTTTCCGTTTGCTTTGTAGTATTTGAGAACATCTGATTTTGAAAGCTTTGTCTTTTTCGCTAGCTTTAAAATAGAATCTTTGTCATAGCTACTCAAATTAGTGGTTTTTCTAGGAGGTTCAGCAGTAGTTTCAATGCAAAGATTGTGACTTTCCCTTGATTCAAGTAAATCCGTCTTTTTCAAAAAGCTCCTAGACTCTTCGTGACCTTGATTAGCAGCCTTCTCTAGCCAGTAGAGTGCACTATCATAGTCTTTTTCAGTGCCCTGTCCATAGTAATAAATAGTACCTAGTAAGCCTTGAGCATCTTCACTTCCTTGCTTCGCTGCTTTCATGAACCAGTACCTAGCTTTTTTAAAATCTTTTTCAACGCCATTTCCTAAATAATAAGCTGTGCCTAATATAGATTGAGCTTCCAAGTCACCTTGCTTTGCCATATTTTTGCAATATTCAATATCAAATATTTTAGAATCAGTATTTTCAATCTCTATCAATGTATTAAATAAGTTTTGAGCATCAATATGTCCTTGCTCAGCAGCCTTCTCTAGCCAGTAGAGTGCATTTTCTTTATTTTTTTCGACACCACTTCCTGTTTCATAATATACACCTACATAATACTGGGCATCCATTAACCCTTGTCGTGCTGCCTTGAGATGCCACTTAAAGGATTTGTGATAATCTGTTGAAGAATAGATTGAACCTAGTAAAAGTTGAGATACCATGTGTCCTTGATTTGCAGAACGTTCAAGCCACTTGAGCGATTTATTAAAATCATTAATACCAAGTTCTCCAGTAAAGTAGAATAGTCCAACCATATACTGAGATCCTATATGCCCTTGTTCCGCAGCTTTTTCTAACCAGTAGAGAGCTTTTTCAATATCATTTGTTGTGCTATTTCCTCTACTATAATATATTATTCCAAGATAATACTGAAAGTCAGGGTTTCCGGACTCAGCTTTGTTGAAGATTGACTCTTCACTCATATAGAGTTCGGATTCATTGCTGCAAGCTTCTCTCGATGACTTAAGTATTTCATACTCTCGCTTTGTACCACTTAATTCATCGTATTCTTCTACAGTCAAATCTGCACTCTTGCCTTCTAGCTCCATAATTTTTTTCTCATGCTCTAGCAATAAGAAGTCATACTCTTCTTTTTCCAAAGCAACCTTGTTCTTAAACTTTTCAAAACTTTCTACTTGAAGATTGAATTTTTCTCCATATTTTCGAGATGCTCTTGAATACCCTTCTTTTTTTCCATCAAATTTCCCATTTTCGTATCCTTTAGACTTGCCCATTTCATATAAGATAATGGCTTGTCCAACTGCTATTATTGCTGGTATAAAAAACATAGCTGCTTACACTCCCTCCCTATATTAAGCTTCTTAGTGCTTCTTTAGCTTCATGAAGTCCTTGACTCGCCGAAAGTCGAAGCCATTTTTGAGCTTCTTCTAGATTTTTTTCAACAATTTTTCCTTCAACATATATTTCTCCCAGTTTATACTGGGCTTCTGAATCTCCTCCTATTGCGGACTTTTCATAGTATTCAAACGATTTATTTAAATTGAAAAATTCACTTTCAGGATTTTCATAAATCTCACCTATCATGAACTGGGCTTCAGCATGCCCTTGTTCCGCAGCCTTCATGTACCACTCGATTGCTGCCTTTTCATCTTTTTCGTATTCTGAATATAGCCCCAATACAAACTGGGCTTTCGGATGATTTTTCTTAGCTCCAAGCTTGTACCACTTCACGGCATTGTCAATATCAATATCCATTCTGTACTTATCAGCTAATCTAATTAGAGCCTCCTTGTGACCTTGTTCAATAGCTTTTTTATACCATTCGGCGGCTTTGTCAGAATCCTCATCCTTTCCGATGCCATAGTCATACATAAGACCAAGCTTGTACTGTGATTCAGTATCTCCTTTCTCTGCGTCTGATTGATATCTTGATAGAGTACTAGAATCGAAGGAACCTATAGTGGATAATAGCTCTAATTTGTCTAGTGCTTCTAAAAAACCTTTTTCATAAGCACTAGAATAAATCTCCAATGCTTTTTCATAGTTATTATCCATGCTTTTTTTATGGTAATAGATATTTCCTAATTCAAATAAAGCTAACAAATCGCCATTATTTGCAGCTAGTCTATATGAATTTAAGAAGTTTTCAAAATTATCAGCTAAATCCTGTTCCACTGCAATAATTTCTTCCTGTTTAATTATATCTAGCATATTTTGAGCATCAATATCTCCTTGGCTTGCTAAACGATTATACCACTTCTTAGACTCTTCTATGTCTTTTTCCACAATAACTCCTTCATGATATATATGTGCAAGATCGTACTGAGCTTCAATATGCCCTTGTTCTGCAGCAGAGTAATACCACTTCATAGCTTCTCCATAGTTTACATGAACACCTTTTCCTGTATGATATATCGTTGCAGTAGCGTATTGGGCATTTGCATTTCCATGGTTGGCAGCATTAATGAAGTGTGCTGCTGCTTCTTTATAATTTACGGGTACTCCTTGACCCAATAAATTCATTAGTCCTATGCTGTATCTGGAATAAATATCTCCTTGCTTATGAGCTTTTTCATACCAATAAAGAGCCTCTTCATAGTCTTGTTCAACGCCTTCACCCCTATAAAACATATGTCCTAATAACGCTTGAGAGAATATATCTCCCTCTTTTGCAGCAACATAAAACCAATCTTTCGCTTTCTCATAATTGGATTCAACCCCATATCCTAGATAGTACATATTCCCAAGATTGGATGCTGCAATAACATCTCCATTATTTGCAGCTTTTTTATACCACATAAATGACTCTGTATAGTCTTGTTCAACGCCCTCTCCTTCGCTGGACATATTGCCAAGTCTGACTTGAGCTGAAATATTTCCTTGCCTAGCAGCTTTTTCGAACCAATGGAACGCTTCACTATAGTTTTGTTCAACAGTCTCTCCAAGATAGTATATATTCCCAAGATAGTACTGAAAATCAGGGTCACCTAATTCAGCTTTTTCGACTATATCGTCTATACTCATATATAGCTCACCTTCATTGCTATAAGCTTCTCTTGACGATTCAAGAATTTCATATTCTCGCTTTGCATAGCTTAATTTATCTGATTCTTCCATAGTCAAGTTTTCTCCTCTGCCTTCTAGTTCCATGATTTTTTTCTCATACTCTAGCATTAGATAATCAAACTCTTCCCTTTCGGAAATATACCGACCTCTTTCTTCTTCAAACTTGCTTTCTTGACTTATAATCTTTTTTTCGTATTCTGCTGATGCTCTATTATATCCTTCTTTTTTCCCATTATAGCTACCTTTACTATATCCACTAGACTTTCCGGATTCGTAAATAGCTTTGGACACTATAACTCCTCCAGTTGCTACGGCTACTTTTCCAATAGCAATTAATCCTGGTATAAAAAACATAATTCCTTCCTCTCCCTTTTTCAATTTAATTTAACTAGAAACTATCCATTCTATTTATCAAACTCTAGAAGTCGTAATCAGTTCCTTTTATCAAATTATCGAACTCGCCGAATACGAACTCTTCCTTAACTTTCCTTATAAACTCTCTGTCGTTAATAAGTCTATAAATAGTGACCATAAGCCCCCCTATATCTAAATAGCTCCAAGCTTTTTTGCCTAATTTTGCATTTCCTGTTTGAGCTGCTACAGTTCCCATGATGGCTACTAAAATTACGTTGCTTACTGATGCTATAGCGTTTGAATAGCTTAATATCTTTCTGGTTTTTACTTCGTATACATCCCTATTCAGATAAACTCGCTCATCATAATACAGACCATGAACAGCAGCGATTATTGTATTTATCAATACGGAAACTGCTGCTCCACGAGTCACACTATACATATCGATATTATTTTTAATCAAAGTTGAGCTAAAGCCTGATGATATATTGTTTAGAATAGGTAAAGGAAGTCCTTTTGCTGTAAAGGCATCACTTGCATAATGAATGCCTTGCTTAACAACTGAAGCCACTAATAGTTTGTAATCTTCTTTGGCGATATCTATACTACTTAAGGCTATTGAAGGAAAGCTGGTTATACTTTCTATATCATTCCCTTTTACTGAGTATGAACTCAGTAGTAAATCTTTTTTAGTTAATGAGCCAGTCATAATATTCATTGTTCCAAATACCCAACCAAGCACAGGGTCATGTCCCAAGGTCATCTCCCTATGGTTTAATCCACTTAAGCCCGTCCCCCAATGCTTAGATGGTATTATGTCATAAGGAACCCCGCCTAGTATTATATCTTTATAATCTTTTTTTACACCCGTCTTATTCAAAGCATCTCTTATAGGCTTGCTTATTAATTTATCTGCATCACTCGCCTTTTCAAAGCGAAATTTATCGTTTGATAAGAGATACTGACGTGTACATTGTAAAGCTGTTGCAAAAAATAGAAATTTTACATCTAGCCCTGTTAGTCCAGTCTTTTTTTCAAATTCTAAATCTAAGTTGTCTAAAATCTGCCTGGAGTCTCTTGCTACTTCTGCAACTCTTCTAGACTCATCTATAATTTTTTGCATGTTATAAAGTGTTTTATTCGAACGACTCTGTAATTCAAGTCTTCTTCTTCTAAGTTCATCTAAATCCATATAAAGTTTCACCTCTGTTTATCAAAATATATTTCTTTATATATACACAATAACTAATATTTAGTTATAACCTATCTCTAAATACCCTGTTTAGATATGTGATGTCACTAAAGTTTAAAAGCTGACTTTAGGAACGGTTACTTTAAACAGTCCAAAATGTCGGTTTTATGTTATGATCATATTTCCTTAACGTGAGTTTTGTCGAGAATATTTGCGATACCCTTAGATATGAACTTATAATTCGAGCAACAATTTTCTAGCACCCAAGTCTCCTTGCTCAGCGGCTTTTTTAAGCCATTTGAGTCCTTCAGTATAGTCTCGTTTTACGCCTTCACCATGTAAATGCATGTCGCCAATTATAATTTAAGCATCTGAATTACCTTGTTCAGCTGCTTGTTCACTCCAATTAAGTGCTTCAAGATAATCTTACGCTATACCTTCTCCATATTAATACATTTATCCAAGCATATACTGAGCATCAATATAACCTTGAGCAGCCGCCATTTCAAAGCATTTCATATCTTCAGAATAATTCACTTCCGTACCTTTATATCTGAAGTAATATTTATATCCAAACTCATATAAGTTAAGAATCTTTTTATTTGCTAAAAAATCTAGTGTACATAAAACCTCTAATGCCAAATCGAAATTTGCGACAGGACTTTTTAGATTCATCAAGAGTTCTTCTTTTATATAGTGCTCTAAAATCAACTTTCGAGCCTCGTTTCTTGTGAAATCCTTATTGAAGTTTCTCATTTGAGTTACTAAGGAATCAACGATATAGTTTTCTTTGCTTTGAATTAAATCAGCTTTGCTTATTCCTAAAATCAAGGGTACCCGATACTTTGCGGATAAGTCGACTTCATGATAGTCGACTAATTTCTGTAGTCTTTCCAGAAGAGAATATTCATTTAATAATCCTTCGAAGAAGGGTTCGTATGTAGTAGTATCACTTACCGGAAGACCTATGCTTGAAAAAATAAATTTTAAAATTATAAGATCCTTTGTATTCCAATTCCCCTTGGTTTTTTCATAAAAGTCACATGACAAGCAAATAGTTTTGGCGACATTACTCAAGTCCCTGTATTCTAATCCATTAAACATGCTGTGCTCTATAGTAGCATTCCAATGCAAAAGCTCAACATTTTGTTCAATCTTATCTAACCTGTTTTGATTTGAACCACGTCAGATCGCCTTGAAGCTTTTGATTTTTTCCAGTTATACTTTTAAAAATTCTTTTTAAAAACCCTGCTCTAAAGCTTCGTTTAATCTGGATGTGCTAGCAGTCAGCGCTGATACACTGTCAAACGCAAGCTTACTTATTTCAGACCTATTTCTCTTATGAGTTTCTACTAATTCCATTATAAACCCATCTATTTCAAGTCTTTCTGAGCTTGATATATCTGCAAAACTATTTATTGACAAATTTAACTCCAAAATTTCCCACTCCCATATATAACCATTTTATCATTAGAGAACGAGAATCCATTTATACCAATTACTTTTCTAATAAGTTCTCCCTAATGCTATTTTTAAGCTCAGCATATCCAGTCTCTAAACTTTTATTTTCATTAGGTTCTATTCCTATAAAATCAAAGCCATAGGGACCTTTATAAGATATTTCTTTTCCTTGCTTAGGATAAACAATAATAACTCTATCAATAGCATCTTTTTTTAATTCCACTTCTCCTTCATTGCTATAAAAATATCCAAACAAATTATATGATTTCATAGTATTGATTACTTTAGTATTACCTGTGTCACTAACTAGATACTTCTTTTTACAGCACTTAGCATCTATTATAATAGCTGATAGTAATCTTTTTGTAGTTTCATCAAATAGACCAAGTCTTATATCTGGTCTACGGTGTTTAACTCCATTATTCATAAATTCACTCAAATCACTGTTATAATCTTCATCTAGAATTTCAGTATCGTAAGCTAGTTCACAATACTTGTCTCCTCTTTTAAAAATCATAATAGTTTCTTTAGGAAGTCCTTCTACAAAGCTAGTATAATCACCTTCAGCCAACCATCCACGTTCCCATACAAATCCTTCTTCTCTAAGTATTTGTATTACCAATACTACAACATATATTTCGAATAGCAATGATGTTCTCTTGTAAGGGAAGCTTATGCTATTTTCTTTTAAATTACTGTCTTGATTTTCATAAAAAGACTTCAGTTTTTCATAGAAAAAATATACCTGAGAGTAGTATCTATTTTTCAAAATTTTGTTAGAAAAATTAGTTGTACCATTATGCATTTCAATGACATTAATCCAAGTTTCAAATTCATAGTGGTTTATCATAGACTTAAAACGCTTTATTTCTTGAAGTCGTTTCTTCATAACATAAAAAGACTTCTTTCGAGCGATACGTTCTTCGTCTTGAACATAAATTCTACACTTAAGCTCTTTTTTATTAGCATCAGCAATCGTATAATCTTTTTTTACAATATTATACTTGGAGTTCAATTTTGCTATATTTAGTTCGATTTGTTCTATTTTATTCTCTAAAAAACCATTTATATGCTCAAAGTCATTCTCCACTTTTGTTAGTATATCATTTATATCAAAAAGGGTCTTTTTGAGCCATTTGTTTTCGGCTGTTTCATATGTTAAAAAAGAGTGCTTTTCAAGAAATATCTCTGGTTTTAACAAGTTATCATTCTTCTTTAATCCTTTTGTAATAAGCCACTTCTGAGATTTTATATCATTCCTTTTTGCATATCGCTGCTCTTTATACGTTTTTTTTATATCTTCAATTGGCTGTTTTACTATGCTACTAATACTACTTGTTAATATATCCTCATTACTCATTATATACTGAAATATATTCATAGATAAAATATTTGAATTTTCAAACGAAGAGTCTCCCCCCAGTTTCTCCATGAACAAGTTATGTGCAAGACCTCTAGAAACATCTTCTAGAATATTTCTGATATTATCTATCCCATTCAAAGAAAGTGATGACGGAGAGATTTTGAAAAGTCCACTACAAGTATCTCTTTCTTTTTTTATATTTAAAGAATAGTATCCAGGGACATATACGATACTACTTTCTTCGCCTTGAGTAATTGTAGCAATCTGAGAGTTTTTAACTTTTAAAAACTCGTCTGAATCTGCCTCCTCTATTTCAATGTAAACTTCATCATAATAACTTTTTACTTCAACTGAAACTTTATTTTGTTCTTTAAACTCTATTATCGTATTATCCAGACTACCCTTCGAAAAATCTTCTTGACTTATATTTACTATTTTTTTTTCAACTCTATTACCTGGAGTATACTGAACCTTAAATATCAGACTAACTAGTGTATCCATAAGTATATAAATCCTTAGCCTTTCTACATATCTCTTTTTTAGTTTCATTAAAATGACTAATTTTATTCGATTCTGCACTACTGAAAAGTGTATATAGTATACTATTCTTAGGTTCTTCGCCTTCACACTCAACTATTCCTATCAACTTCTCATACTGCTTTCTTGTACCTTTTAACTTAGTAATTATTCTTTGTCTTATAACTAGATCCAAAGCATCTTCTCTAGGTATATAAGCTTTACCTTCTTCATCAACAGGAATATTAATTAAATATTCACCTATCTTTCTCACAACTCGAAAAGATACACCTTTTTGACTGTCAAATTTCTGAATCATGTCATGAAGTTCATCAAAAAAAACAAGTTCTTCTTCCCCAAACATTTCAATAGGACTTTCTGAAGAAACCCAACTTGAAAAAATATCGTAAGAATCACATATAGATTCTCCAAAAGACAGTTTTACATCTTTAGCGTACTCTTGCTCAATACGATAATCCATAAAGGATTTTTTATTTAAGAAGATCAAATTTGCTCTATCAAGTAATCTATCTGAAAAATCTTTTGTAGTTTCATCTAGATTTATAGTTCCTACAAACAGAATATTTTCTCCTAAAATAACACTACTTTTGTATATATGACTATTGATACAGTGTGTATTTGAGCTATATAAATTCAATTTTCTCTCTCTTGGCTTTTTCTCCAGTAGTGATATAAATGGTGCGAACCAGTATTCTACCTGCGATAAATTCATTTCATCAAATATAACCATATGCATCTTCTCTGGATTGTTACTAGCGTGAATAAGTATATCTGCCAAGCCCGTTTCTGAAGGCACAAATAGACCATTCATGTTATTAAAGTATCCGAGCAAATCACTTGGCTCAGTATAAGATGGACTAATCGGTAGAAACAATAGAGTTTTATTTTCTTCTGACAAATCAAGCATTTTAGCATAAGCAAGTGCTAATTGTGTCTTTCCTGTTCCAGACATTCCTGCAAGAATAGTTAGTGGATTCGTTTTTATACAAGTATGAAAGTTAGCCAGGTCCACATCACTGTAGCATAGCTTTTCTTTAACTTTCGCATAATTTTTAAATTCTTCTAAAAAAGAAGCTTCTGTATTTTCTTCTTCTGAATTTATATAATTTTCAGTCTTTACTACCTCTAATGCTAAATCATCTTGTAATAAGTACGTATATCCCTCTAGATTATTTATATTAAAATTTTTATCAATAAATACCAAATTATCTGTGCAATCTATAATTGCATCTTTAAAGTCACCTAATTTTATTCTCTTTATTCGTTTAGGATCCTCACATCTCCAAACATAATCAGTAGTCTCATGTTTTCTCCAGTCAATCTCATTTTGATATAAGTAATCTCCACTAACAACAAATTCAGGAGATTCCTGAGCATGGCTATAATCTTCAAAAGTAATAAAGTCTTTCTTGAATATCTTTTTTTCAAAATTATCTGTATTATTAACTTTTGGCACAGGTATATACTCTATATCCTGTGAAATGTTATCTAAAGATTTAACAGATATAATCTCGAGATTCTTGCGAGGCTTATTATCATTTCCGAAGTTTATCTTAGGCTTAAAAATAATCAGTTTATCTTTAAGTTTCTCTTCTATAATAGCACGTCTCTCTTGAAAAGTAGTGGCGTGCCTATAGTCCATATCCTGCGAGAATTCAGTATCATTATACAAACCAATATAGAGTGGATTTAAAGGATTCGAACCCGATAAGAACTCAATTATAGGATCAGGTTCAATACTAAGAGACTTTACGTAAAAAATCATATCAAGAGAGTAAGAATTCGCAAAAGTAGTGATATAATCTTGATCCTCACCAACACGAGGAAAAATACGCTCAGAAGTAGCCAAGACTCCTAAGAGATAACAATTATTACTTGTCTTCAATTTTGTCTGATTTTCAGCAGATTCAATAAACATAAAACCTCTCCTTTTCATATCTAGTATACAATGCACCAATCCCCTTGCTATAGCTTTGTTTATACCTAGACTATAGTTAGTGTAATCTACATTTTTTCATATAATTTACCCCTCAATGTTTCCAGTTGTTCTTTCAGTTTCTTGTTTTCATCTTCTTGTCCTTTTCCATTATGATAATGTCTTTTGACTTTAAACGATTTTACCATAAGCATATCTCCACTTTAAAATCTTAATCGGTAGATATTTTTTTAAAACCCTCAAGAAAAAACACTATTGCTTTCCTTAAGGGTTTATTATCTCATATCTTTCTAACAGTAAATACAGTATCTAACCTCTCCACCAGCCTGTTCTGGCGTTCTAGCCTACAGAAATCCCCGGTTGGATATACCTCTCTATATACTTAATAGGCTGATCTATTAAAATCTAATCCAACTTACTGTATTCCAAAATCCCGTTCACTATGCCATCTACCAGCTTGTCCTGATATTCTGAAGTGCTCATAAGCATATCTTCGTCAGGATTAGACATAAATCCCATCTCTACGAGTATTACAGGTACTTTAGACCAGTTGAATCCTGTCATATCGCTTCTCTCAATCACACCATTTGAAGGAGCCCCTGTGGATTTGATCATGTGGTTTAAGACCGTCTCTCCAGCCGATCTGCTCTTGTCCACAATTATCCCATCTCTTAAATTGCTTCTCGATGGAACCAGCATCATAATCCCCCTGGCTGTTTGGTCGTCTGCTCCGTTGGCATGTACTCTCACAAATAGATCTGAATTTTCTCTGTTTGCAAGCTCTGCTCTGTCTATATTGCTGAGGTCGCAGTAGTCTGCATCCCTTGTCATTACCACCTTAAATCCATGATTTTGAAGACACTCTCTTAATTTCAATGAAACTGCCAAATTCAGCTCTTTTTCAGCTATACCGGTTGCTACTCCCTTAGTTCCACTCACAAATCCTGGCTTTTCTTCCCCTCCAAAGGGTGAAACAGGCTCTTTTATGCTTCTAGAAGTGGTTCCGTGTCCTGGGTCTATGCATACGACAAAGTTTTGAGTCCCCGAGCTGGAAAGTTTCTCTTCCGGAAGGGAAGCTACTTCTTCCTTTTCCGCCTCTTCACTATTCGAGTCCATGCCTTCCTGTGTCTTGGTCTCTTTAACTTCTTCTGTTTTTTTCTGTTCTTCAGGCTGATCTTTTTCTTCCACGATCTCTGTTTCCTGAGCTATGTTTTTAGCCTTAATTTCATATGCCTTTTCCAGCTTCAGATAGTATGCAAACACTGAGCCCATCCCTGCAAACACTGCAATCATAGTCATTATTATAATCTTGTACTTCAGGCTCTTATTCATTTATTTTCTATCTCCATCCCATGTACTCTTCATATTCTACTATCAAGTCTATATTCGCCTTTTCCACTGAGTTAAACATACTTTCGCTGAAGTTGTAGTTGGGATAGTACCAGCTCATGCTTGAGAAGTAGTTCCCAAATTTAGCTTCTTTAAATACATATCCATTTCTCGCGTATATTTCATTCCTTAAAAGCTCTATATCCGTCTTAGAAAGTCCATTCAAATCGCTCCAACTGACATAGTATGAGTTTCCAAAATAATCTCCACCTGACTGTACTACTGAGCCAGAGTTTTGACTGTATATGTTTTGGCTAAGCTCGTCTAACCTAGCTTTGAGTCTGGCATTTTCATCTACAAGTACTTTCTCTTGAACTTCTTGACTCTTTTTCTCCAGCTCTTGCTCTAGCTTTGCATTCTCATCCTCTAGCGCCGACTTCTGACTTTGCTCCACTGAATCACTGGACTGTACCTGCTGTTCCGTATTATTCTGCTGAATCTGATTCTGGGCTTGGTTTCTTTTGTCCATTTCATTTGAAAATATATATACCCCTAATCCCAATCCTGTAAATGCTACTACTACAGCCATGGCTATGGCAGCTATCTGCCAGCCTTTTTTATTGTCCTCTTTGGGCTGGTACTGGATGGCTGGTCCCCTGGATGATGGCATCTTACCATCTGGCTTCGCCCCGCAGTTTGGACAAAACTCGCTTGTTGAGTCTAATTTTTGACCACAATTTTTACAAAACATAGTAATCCCCCTTTAAAAGTTCACGTGTTTTAATTAACACTACTGATCACTTCATATATCCATTCACTAGCTCATAGCACCTTTCTTCTGTCTCTCCTCCCTGTATAAACACATACGTCATATAATGTCCTGATCCGCCTTCGAATGAACTAGCTCCACTTTTAGCGCTTTCATCTCTGTAGACTATCCAGTCACGCTGTATCTCTCTGAGGTTTTCCATTTCGTCAGCAGGTAGTTGATTTTTCAAAACTCCCCATATTTCGTTTAGCATATCGTCCCAAGCTTTATAGTAGTAGTCCGCTTCAGCATTCATTTCCGCTGTGGTCATATCGTTGTAGCCATACTTTGATTTTTCATCTAATCGCGCCTCTAGCTTGCTCATTTTATCCAGATACTCCTGCTTTTTGCTCACATATTTCTTCTGGTTGCTATTTGTCGTTTGATTTGAGTTGCTGCTTTTCTCTATCTCAGCTTTTTTAACAAGGCTAGCTTCAATTAAATCAAGTTGTTCATTTAATATCTTGATTTGACTTTCAGATCCTACGGTATCCCTTCCAAGAATCTCTTCAATTTTGGCTTTCGCTTCTTCATATTTAGAGCTTTTTATAAGTCCATATATCTCTTCTATATCTGAATCTATGCCCTCTGTTTCTTTCTTTTTCTGGGAAATAGACTCCTTCAAGCTATCAACATCGCTTTTTATGCTATATTTCTGGTATTTGCTGCCTATGCTCTCTAGCGCCTTTTCTGAATCCTGAAGCTTGCCCTCTGTAAATAGCTTTTCAGCCTCTTTGTATCCCTTTATCACTTCAACTAGTTCCGCTATTTCTCCGTCTGCACCTTCATCTAGCGCAAGCTCGAATGATGTAAGTGCCTTGTCGTACTCCTTGTTAGATAGCGCCAGTTTCCCCTGCTCTATCGCTTTATCAGCTAAAGAGTTGGTGCAGCCTGTGCCCAATACAGTTACCAAACTTATGCATATAGTTAAAATTTTCTTTCTCATGCTTTCCTCCATATTTCTATATATGTTATTCCATTATTTCTATAATGATACATATACCCAAGATATTCCTTCTTTAGACTTGAATTCTTGTTCTTTATAGTGTGCATTAATCCATTCTCCAAGAAAGCTAAGTCAAGAAAGCTAAGTTTTGCTTTGCCAGATAAAATCCCCTCTAAAAGTATCGTTCGCTTTTTAAGGGGATTTTTGTAGAATAATGCATTCTATCAATCTTTGGTTATTAAGCTTGTACTTGGACTTTCAACCGGTGATTAAATTCATTTTAGCATCGGTTTTGACAGCTAATATTTTGCTCAAATTTTATACTAGCTTGCTTAAAAGCCAACAAAGTCTTCATCAATTATTAGCGATAAAATTTCATAGCTAGGATTATCAATACTCACTACTCTTCTTGCATGATTCATCACTAAATCATCATAAATATTTCTAACCATTCGTCCATTTGCAAAATTTTCATTTTTATCAGATACTTTTTCTTCTAGTAATTTTTTTAATTTCAACTTGGCTGCTTCACTTAGCTCATAGTCATTTTTTCTGCACATCATAATCAAAATCTTCTCTAATTCCTCTGATGTATAGTCCTCAAACTCTATAAAAGTATTGAATCTGGACTTAAGCCCAGGATTGGAGCTAAAAAAATTATTCATTGGTTCAGTATATCCTGCTACTATTACAACTAAATCATCCCTGTAATCTTCAAGTGCTTTTGTCAATTCCGTAAGACATTCTTTGCCATATGAATCACTGTGATCATTTTCGGTTATGCTGTATGCTTCGTCGATGAACAAAACTCCACCTTTAGCTTTTTCAATTACTTTTTTTACTTTTAGCGCTGTTTGTCCTTGATATCCAGCTATTAAATCCGTTCTGGAAACTTCAATAAAATGTCCCTTGGACAGTAATCCAATCTGTCTATATATTCGCCCTACAATCCTTGCCACAGTTGTTTTTCCGGTACCCGGATTTCCAGTAAAAGCTAGGTGTAGAGTGCTTTTTGTAGTATTCAAATTTTGACCTCTGCGCATTTTTTGTACCTTTTGATACACTAATAGGTCGTTAACTTTTTCCTTTACACTTTTAAGACCTATTAATTCATCTAATTCATCCAGTAATTCAGGTAACGTTCTTTTATCTTCTTCTGACTTGTCTCGATTACATATTTCCAAAACTTTCAAGTAGCCATGATACTCTACCAAACTCTTCTTTAGAGTGCTTGCCATTTCCTTTACTTCTATCAGATAATCTGAGGATTTCGCTAAATCAGAAATCTTTCTAAGTATCGCAATTGTAGACTCTTGACTGTTTTCTTCTACAATAGCCGTTGCATATTTTGTAACCTCACCACAACCATCTATTAGTGCATCTAGCTTTGAAGCATGGCTCAATAAGTTATTTTTATATTTATTCACTAGAGCCCCCCTTGCATAAGAAAGGCAAACTCTACAGCTGCAATAGCTATGGAGCTCCCCGCCAGTACATATGCAAGCTTCAACTTTTTAGAGAATGTTTGATTTCTTTCATCACTTTGCTTTCTTATGTCTTCTAAGCTGTTTATTAAGTCATTTATTTGGTTTTCATGTTGAATTATTATTTCTTTTGAAGAAGAGACATCCACTTCAAGCTCATTACACTTATTCCACGTTTCATCAACATCTTTGAGATGCTTATAGCCCTTAAGTATACTATTAAACTGAGTTAAAGCTTCTACTTCTTGTATTTGAATTTCAGCAACCGAATTTATATCCAGTATCTCTTTATTTATAGATTCAATGTCCTTTCGAACTTTCATAGAATCGGTCCATAACTGGTCTATGTCCCTAATGTGCTCATAACCCTCAATTTCATTTTTAAAGATAGTTAAATTATCTAATATTTTCAGTTGGCTTTCTAACTGCTTGGAAGTGCCATCAATTCTCTCTCCCAGCGCTGGAAATTCTTTTTTCAAGTATAGATAATTATTCCAAAGCTCATCCAAATTTTTAAGTTGTTTTATTTTTTCAATTTGATCTCTGAATTTATTTAGCTCATTAATTTCTTGAGCATTATTTTCTATAGTTTTTATAGCACTGGAAATATTATTAGAAATAGTGTCTACATGTTTTTGAGATTTTTGTAAACCATGCCATAGCTTATCAATATCACCAAGATGTTCATAGCTTTCGATTTTTGTCTTGAACTGATTTAAAACATTTATCATCTTTTTTTGAACTTCTATGGTTTGAGCAATATCATTTTGAGCAACCTTTACTTCATCGCTTGTTTTTTCTACACCTTTTATAGCAATAAGTATACCTTTAATGTAGTCCTCGTCCAGTGCTTCTAGCGCATTATAGACCTCTCCGAATTCCTGTACAAGCTTTATGTGCAGTGAGTTGAAATCTTTAAAGTAGTCTTGGATTTGAGTTGTTAAACTATTTAGCTCGTATCCTGTAACTTTATGATCACCCCAACCAAATGGTCCACCACTAATATTTACTTTTTTTAACTCAGGGGTCGTAGGAGTTTGTCTTGAAAAAGCCTTTATTTTATTTTTTGATGATTCAAAGTTGTGTGTTTTAATAATAGTTTTTTCCATTTTCCTTACCTCTCTTCAGCTAAAATCTCTAATTCATCAAGCATGCTATTAAAGTCTTCATCGTTCTTATTAGATACTTGAGTATTTTCATTTATTTTTGATACAGTTTCCTTAATGACTTGTGCAGCCACTTCATGTCTATTTTTTATAGTATTAGCTGAATTTGTTCTTATTTCGTCTAAATTAACATTAATATGATCTTCTGAATTATATTTTGGCGAAGCCTCTTTATAAACTTTCTTGTCTTTTGCCTCTTTACTCCAATTAACTGCCGGTTCCTTATTAGCTTGATTTATGATTCGAAATACCGTTGCTCCTACAATTATACCTATCAAACCAAATAATGATTTTTTACCCATATCAATCTCTCCTCGCGAATAAATTTAGTCTAATAAACCGTCCAAGAGCGCATTCATTTCCTCGAAATCTTCTTGATTTCTCTTTTGTTCAACTTCATCGTCAAAGATACGGCTCACTGACTCTTCTATATAAGCTGCAGCTTGTTCATGCCTTTGCTTAATAGACGATTTAACCTGTCCTTTGGTGTATCCAAGCTTTTCTTCATTCAAGTGAATAATTTCACTCTGTATAGCTAGCACTTTATTGTTTTTTTCTATTTTAGCTCCAACTATTTCGGCTTTTCGCTGTTTTTCAATCGCCTTTTCAATTAAGTTTATGGCAATTGCTCCTATAATCCCTGAGACTGTCGCGCCCATAAATATTCCCAATATATTAGCTAAACTTCCAAGTAGCGGAATGTTGATTGCTAGAACTGGAATTGTCATCAATCCCTTTTCAATTACCTCACCCAATACGATGGCGCCCGTAGCACTTAATCCTGCTGTTATAATTTTCCCAGTCTCTAGAAGTAAACGTCCAATCGGCTTTTCTTTGTTCTCTGGACTTTTTATATAGTTAACAGCCTCTTTTAGTGACTTCCATCCTTGCTTCAGTAGGGTCCATACCTTTTTTACTGTACCAACAACCGGACCGATAATCGATGTGGCAATTGTTGTAATTACTGAGTTACCAGCATTAATCAAGTGAGTTTTCATCTTTCCTACAAATGAAGTTATTGCATCTTTTATGTTAGACACTAAAGAATCTAAGCTTCTTTGTGCTGACTTAAACCATTTAACAAGCTTCCTGATTATTTCTTTTACTAATTCTGCAAGTAACTGCATGACCGCTGCTCTAAGAGCTTTTCCAGTAATCCGAAAAGCTTCTTCTTTTTGAGATTGCTTCCCTGCTTTCTCTGACTTTTTCTCAGCTTCTTTTTTCTGCTTTTTATACTCTTCACGAGCTTCATCATCTTTCTGACGCATTCTTTTATCATCTTCTTTACTGATATCAAATATTTCATCTGGCTTTTGACCTTTAGCATTTGGATTATCAAGCCATTCAGTTGTTGACTTGTCACCCTTTGAACGGTTAAGACTTGAGTCCATTTCATTAAGATTTGGCTCGCTATTAGCAAAAGTAATTTGTTCCTCTTTTGTCATATGAGCGTTAGCTTCCGGATCTCGGATAATTTCTGATGCTGATACAGTGTGATCCATATCTGTGTGTTTCTCAACAGAGCCACTTGGTCGACCTTTATCAAATGGTTTTCTTGCACCCTTAACCAATGTGGCCTCTGTTTTTCCAGATCTAGTTGTATGAGTTACAATGTTCCCACTTTCATCTTTTTGAAAATTATCTTGCCAGTTATCGTATCGTTTTTGATAGTCGATTTTAGTGTTATGACTTGCAATTTTTCCATTTTCAAAATTTTCTGTTGTCTGAATATGCGCCTCATTACTCAAATCTAATTTTAAACCATTATTCTCTTTTATGAAATCTTCACCAGAAGCAACACCTATTTGATTAGTGAACTGCTCCCAAATGACATTTTTTATAGTTTCTCCTAAACTATCCGGGCTCCCTATTGTTTCTTTTTCAGCTTCTAAAAAATCTAGCTCAGCCATCTCTTCTTTTAACTGACTCTGTAACACTTCTTCTAGCTCATCAAAGTCGAACGATTCGTAGCTATATTCTCCTATTTCATTTAAAATTTCATTTTCCTTATCCATATATGTATTTTCCTTTCACTTACTTTTAGTTGTTCTTAATATCCATATCTGATTTAAAGTTCTTATAGTTTTGAGTAAACTATACTCTAGTCGTCCAAAAGCTGGGGAATTAGCGCTGCTATTCCCCCTAATCACTCACCTCCATACATCCTCCTCAACGCCTCAGCCTCCATTTTCATCTCTTCCACAAGGCTCTCCGGTTCCAGCACTCTTATATTCGCCCCTTGGCTCAGCAGCCACATCTTTATCCCCTTGCCGTAGACTTCTGCTTCTACAGCATGACCTCTATCTCTGCTTTCCGTCACTTTCGCAGTTGGAAGCCTGTCTAGAACAGCCTCTAGCGAAGGCCCTGAAAATTCGAATTTTATGCGCATCAGTTTTCCCGGATACATAAACTGTATCCGTTTTCTGAATTCCCCATCTTCAAACCTACTCGACTCTGGAATCGTATATCTGTCGCCTGTTTTTTCATAGCCATCTATCCTGTCTACTCTGAATACCCCTGGCGATTCGTAGTCATAAAAATAGGCTATAAGGTAGAAATAGTACTCCGAGAATATTATGGCAACTGGACGCACCTCTCTGGCTACCACTTCCCCGTCCATTCTCCTGTAGTCGATCTTTATCATTTCCCTATTCCTTATGCAGTTGCTGATGTCCCATATGGTGTCTAGCAGAGGTTTTCCATGCTTAAGCTCTACATAGTTTAAAAGCTCGTTCCCTATTATATTCCGCACATGGCTCTGCTTTTCCCTTTCAATCTGCATAAGTATTCCGTCCGTCAGATGCTTCAGCTCCGACAGGCAGAATGCCCTGCTCTCCAGTAGTATCTTTGTAATTGCAAGCACCCCTTCTTTTGAAAGGCCATTGTATCTCTCCTCAAGCCTGTAGCTCTTGCTCGTATAGTCGTATACTATCTCTGATCTGTTTCCCTCTAGGTCGTTGTATATGCTGTTTCTTATGCCTTCTATATCTCTCTGAATCGTCTTTTCGCTCACCCCGAATTGATTTGCAAGCTCTAGCTTCCTGACGCTTTGACCTTTGCTAAGTCGTATGTATATCCCTAGAGTTCTCTCCGCTTTATTGCTGCTCACTTAGTCCCTCCTCTTAAAATTTACTATATATAGTATAATAGTACTAAATCACTTGGACATCTAATGTCCATATCTATTCTTTTTTTACTGTTATTTCTTTTGCTTTTATAATCATACATATACCCAGTACATTCCTCCTTAAGACTTGGATCCTTGTTCTTTATACGGTACATTTTTTACCACTCCTTCTCCAGAATTTCTAAAAAGGCCTTCAGAATTTCCTCGTCAAACTGAGTTCCAGCATTCCGCTTAAGCTCTTCTACAGCCTCTTCTTTGCTGAAAACTTGCCTATAGCTTCTGATGTTAGTCATGGCATCATAAGCGTCTACTATTGCGAGCATTCTAGACTCCAGCGGAATTTCACTTCCCCTCAACTTGTTTGGATATCCATTCCCGTCTATTCTTTCATGATGGCTTAGGACATATTCTGAAATCCGGCTTACATGACTTACAGACTTCAGTATCTGATACCCTGTCTCAGAATGTCTTTTTATATCTTTCCACTCTTTCCTGTTGAGACTTCGCTTTTTATTTGGAATTTCAGCGTCCACGACTACAAGTCCTATGTCGTGCAGTTCTCCCAATAGATCAAGCTCTGTCAGTTTTTTGTCTGTAAAGCCCAAGTACCTCCCCAAAAGCCTCATATACCTGCTCACATTTCTAGAGTGCTCCTCTGCAAAGCTGTATTCCGAAAACAGCTTGTCTTTTATCTTCTGAAGTGTGGACTCTCTCATATGCTTGCTTTCTATGATCTTTTTCCTGTACATGGCTTCTTCCGCCTGCTTTATAGCTTTTGCCAAACTCTCCTCTGAACTGTCTTTAGTTCCGCAGCCTGCTGAAGCCGATACCACCACGCTCTCCAGATCTTCTTGTTCAATTTCGGCGTAGATTCTGGATATTATATGCTCGGCTGACTTTCTAGAAGTCCTCGGAAGTATTATGGTGAATTCATCGCCACCGATCCTTGCTATTACATCGTCAGATCTGCAAGCTCTCCTCAGAGCATCCGATACAGAGCATATAAGAGCATCTCCCATTTTATGTCCAAAGGCGTCATTTACAAGCTTTAGACCATTTACATCTAGGTTGATTATGCTCAGCGGAAGGTTGCTCTGATTGTTCAGCCTCCTAAGCTCTTCTTCAAAATGCCTTCTATTGTATAGCCCCGTAAGCTGGTCATGGTAGCTCAAATAGAGAACTTCTCTATGCTTTTTCTTTTGAGCTGTTATGTCCCTGAACACTATTATCGAGCCCTGAATCCCCTCTTCTGAAGAGCTGTGTAAATTACTGATCCTGTAGTCTACCAAGTAGTTCTTGCCATCTCTCGATTTAAGCAAACCTTCTTTCAGTCCCTTATTTATCCCTTTTGTACAGGCTTCCAATTTTAATTCTTCGTCTTCATTGTCTATTCTATAGAGCATCATCACATTTGAGAGTTTCTCACCTTCACATTCGTCTAATCTCCACCCAGTCAGATTCTCTGCTACAGGATTCATTAGCCTTACTCTACCTTCACAGTCTACAGATATAATCGCATCTCCTATAGAGTGGAGCATAGTCTCTAGAAGCTCCTTTTCAGAGTTCAGCCTCATCTCTAGAAGCCTTTTTTCAGTTACATCGTGTATGCTGAGTATGTACTTTGGATTGTCTTTATGACCTAGGTACTTTATGCTCGAAGCATACCACTTGCCATCATTCATTATCGACTCGTATACCAAGGACTCTGTCTCCTGGCTTTGCTTTGCCCTTTCCAAAGCATTTCTGAGTTTCTCTTTGAGTTCCTCGCCTAAAAGAAGTTCTTCCAGTTTCTGCCCCACCATCTCTTCTCTTGAAATAAAAAGACTTCTTTCGTCCTTGACCACTACATCTTTAACTCTATAGCTTTCATCCAATTCGAATACTATATCGCTTGAAGCCATTATTATGTCTATTTTTTGATTTATTTCGCTTTTTTCCTCACTTACGTCCATAAAGTAGGTTATAAATTCCCCTTCTCTTGGACAGACCACCTTGACTTTGTACCAGCTTCCAAGTTGTTCCGAGTACTGGTCTATCTCTTTTGACACTCCACTCAGAGCAACTTCCCCATAGAATTTTATCCAGTCAAAGCTGTCATTTTTAATTTTGGGCAAGACCTCTGTTATCTTTTTTCCTACTATGTCTTCCCTTTCGATTCCAAGTGTGGATTCAAATGCTCTATTGATCTCTATGTATTCATAGTCTGTAGGATTGCCTTCTGCGTCCAAGATAAGCTTGTGACGTGCATAGCATATAGGCATATCCTCTATTAGATTTTTATAGTCTAGATTCTTCATAAAACTCCCCCCCTAAGCAAAAGTCCAGAACTAGATGATTCTCTGAAACCCTAGTACAATATTACTAAATCATTTGGACACTTGATGTCCATGTCTCTTTTTCTTTTTCCTCTATCTCCTATTTATTTATAAAACAAAAGAGCGCAGATGCGCTCTTTTGTTTGTCTGTATAAACCTATATGCTGAACTTCTGCACATCCGAAAACAGCCTCTGCATGCTTTCTGATGTGGACTTCGTGTCTCTGTAAATCGCCTTTATATCCTCCGCCATCTCCGCCGTAGAATGGCTTATATCTGTTATGTTGCTGGCTTCGTCCGCCGAGGCAATAGATATGTCGCCTATGGAAGAGGCCATATTCTTCATGGTGTTCTCCAGAAGGTCCATAGTGGCTTCAAAGTCCCTTGTGACACCAAGTATAAACGAAAGGTCCTTGCTGTAGTTCTCGCCTGTCTCGACCAGCACGTCGTAGTCCACTACTACCTTTTCCTCTATAAATCCAAGCATCTTTCTCGAGGTCTTGGCGAAGTCCTCGACTATGGACACCACCACTCCTACTACGTCGTTTATCTCGTTTGCAGCCTGCTTGGAATCCTCTGAAAGCTTCCTGATTTCGCCAGCTACAACGGCGAAGCCCTTTCCGACTTCCCCAGCCCTGGCCGACTCTATAGCGGCATTCAGAGCCAGCAGCTCCGTCTGGCTTGTTATGCCAAGTATAGTCTCAGATAACAGCTTTATCTTCTCTATGTTCTTGGACGCCTCCATGGCTCTCACTATCTCTTCGTTGACCTCGGAGTAGACTTCAAGCGCTTCGCTTCTTGACTCTTCAGCGTCTCGCTTCAGCTTAAGCGCCTTTTCATCGATCTCTTCTATAGACGAGTTTGCATCTTGAATTTTCTTGAATGTGCGAGCTATGTTCTCCTGCATCTCGTTTGTAGTTGCCGCTATCTCTTCGGAAGATGCCGCTGTCTCTTCCACAGTTGCTGAAAGCTCCTCTACACGCTCTTTTATCTCGTCCGACTCTCTGTCTATCTTTTCCACGTTTATATCCAACTGAGCCGCGTAGCCTATAACTTCCTCTGACTCATTTTTTACAGAGCCTATTATTCCAGCTATGGCTTCTCGCATATTCGCAAGAGACCCTATCATCAGCCCTATCTCGTTTTTCTCGTTTCCGTCCTCCACTCCGAAGCTGAAGTCCCCTTGAGTCATCTTCTGGAGAACATCTACCACATATTTCAGCGGATCTATTATGCTCTTTATTATCAAGAGCGACACTACTACAGTAGTCGCTATAGTTACAGCTATCAAAATCCCTATTATATAGAAGGAGTTTCGCTTGTTCTGCTCGCTCTGGCTGTATATCTGCTCGCTCTGCTCCTCGCTTCTCTTCGAGTACTCCCTTATGTCATCCTGTATGCTCTCTATCTGCTTTTCGTTTGACTTTGCATAGCTGTAGGCCCCAGCTAAGTCTCCTGACTCTGCAAGCTCAATCGTCTTGTCGTTTACAACTTGAAATTCCAGTAGCTTGGACTTCAAATCAGCTATGGAGCTTTTCTCTTCCTCTGTGTCGCTCACGCTTTCTAGCTCGACCAAGAGCTCCTCCATGTTCTGCTTTCTGCCCTCTATCTTCTCCTTGAGGTCTTTCTCTTTTCCGCCTCCCAGTATGTAGTCATAGATATTTGCTGTATAGGCTCTAGTCTGGTTTCTCATATCCATAAAGTTCTCTACAGTCTTAAGCTGGTCCTTGTAGACTTTCTCCAAGCTGTCGTAGGACTCGCCTAGGTAAGTATATGATGCCAATGCTATCAAAAGATATGAAATCATAAATACTGCAATCAAGACCAGCAATCTAGACCTTATTCTTAGATTTTTCAATGCATTCACTTGCATTCCCCCTTTTTTTAGTCTTAGGCTATTTAAGCCCAACTCTAAAATTTTACAACATTATGCATATATATGCAATTGCTTATTTAGACTTCCATTTTTGATTATTCCAATCCATCTCGGGTATCTAGTCCTTAACAAAAGACTTAGGAGGGATTTTCTATGAAATTAGATGGTAAAGTGGCCCTTGTTACAGGGGCAAGCTCCGGCATGGGAAGAGCCATTTCGCTCTTGTTCGCCAAAGAAGGCGCAACCGTAGTGGCTGTTGCGAGGAGAAAAGAGAAGCTCGACGAGCTGGTGGCTGAAGCTTCGAATCTAAGCGGAAGGATAGTCGCATTCCAAGGCGATATCTCAGAAAAGCAAGTAAACGAGGAGATGATAGACTTCGCTGTATCGGAGTTTGGAAAACTTGACATACTCGTAAACAACGCAGGTGTAATGGACGAGATGATGCCTGTTGCTGAGGCATCAGACGAAATCTGGGACAAGGTGATAGGCGTAAACCTCACCGGGCCTTTCTTCTCTTCCAGAAAAGCTGTTAATCAAATGCTAGAACAGGGCGGAGGAAACATAGTCAATATAGCCTCTATCGGTGGGCTCCAGGGCTCTAGGGCAGGGGTTTCATACACGGCCTCCAAGTTTGGGCTTATAGGCATGACCAAGAACATCGGGTTTATGTACGCCAACAAGGGCATCAGGTGCAACGCCATCTGCCCAGGAGGTGTCGAAACTGAGATAGGCGTGGGCATAAAGAACCCTAGCCAGTTCGGAATCGAAAGGGCCATGTCAGGATCGAACTCAAACCCTAGGTCAGGCTCTGCCGAGGAGATCGCTGCGATAGCTCTTTTCCTGGTTTCAGACGATTCCAGCTTTGTAAACGGCACCACTATTACAGCCGACGCCGGCTGGACTGCATACTAAGAAAACTCCCCGAAAAAATCGGGGAGTTTTTTAATATGTCAATATGTCTGTGTCCTGTCGTCTTTTATGTTCGTGTAGTTTGGAGCCCATTTTATGACAGGTTGAGACGCCTCGTCTTCTCCTATTTCTTCAAGCGATGTCATCCTGTAGTATTCAGTGGCTCCACCTGGGTCCACCACTCTGACTATGCCGTAATCCGGCGCATAGTACGTCAGGGATTGGAAGCCTACGGCCTGGTTGTCTTCTTTTACAACGACGCAGTCTTCAAAGGTTTTAAAGCCCAAGTCTATATTTATTCCCATCTCGGTTACAGTCCACTCTATTTTCCCGTAGTCGTCTGAATACTCCCAGCTCTTGCCCACATATAGGTCATTTTTCATGACTGGCATTATCTCATACGGAGTGCTGTCGTATATCAGGTATGTCCCGTCTTCCCGTTCCACATAGTGATTCGCAAAGCCGTACTCTTCGCCCATATCCACTCCTGTCTCCACCTCGGTCACTATTACAGAAGGGTCTGGGGCTACAGATGAGCTTGTGCGCTCTACGATCCCCGCTGTCCCATCTGGGTAGTTTACAGAGAAAGTGGCTTTGACTCCTGGCTTGGACAGGTATGTTTTAGCCTTTGATAAATCCAGCTTTGGCGTGTTCGAGCTTTCATCAGTCTCCTCGGACTTTTTTGTTTCTGTCTTTTCTCCTGAATTACCCTCAGTACTACCATTTTCTTGCTCATCCTGTTGAGGATTAGATGCCACCGGTGGCTTTGGCTTAGGAGATCTCATAGAAAGCGCTGCATATATTCCGCCGCCTAGAAGAAGCAGCACAACCGTTGCAGATATGGCTATTATAAGTCCTGTGTTGCTGTTCTTCGGAGCCCCAGGCCCTGGTCGCCCCGCATTTGGATTCATATTGGGGCGCATATTCTGATTAGGTCCCATGTTTTGGCCGCCCTGTGCATTTCCATTAGCTCCTTGCTCTCTTGGCACTTCCCTCTTGGGCTCTTGCTTTATCTCCTGTTTAGGCTCTTGCTGCCCTGATAGCGTGTCAAAACCACAGTTAGAGCAGAACCTGTCTTCTTCTAGCATCTTGAAACCGCAGTTAGAACAGTATTTAAACTTTTCCATCTCAATCCCTCCCTTTAACTTTATCTTAGTCATATAATACAACAATTCCTACAATAAAAAAAGAGCCCCTAAGGGCTCTCTGCTAAACTGCGTCTGCAATTTCAAACTGGCTGTTGTAAAGCGAGGCGTAGAATCCTTTCGCCTTCAGAAGCTCCTCGTGAGAGCCTTGCTCTACTATATCTCCGTCTTTCATCACAAGTATTATATCTGCATCTTTTATGGTGGAAAGCCTGTGGGCTATGATAAAGCTTGTCCTGCCCTCCATCAGATTCTCCATAGCTTTCTGTATCAGCACCTCTGTCCTGGTGTCTACCGAGCTTGTGGCTTCGTCTAGAATCAGTATCTTAGGGTCAGAGAGTATGGCCCTTGCAATAGTCAGAAGCTGTTTCTGCCCTTGAGATATATTGCTGGCCTCTTCGTTTATCTCCATGTCGTAGCATTTAGGCAGTGTCCTTATAAAGTGGTCTGCATGGGCAGCCTTCGCCGCCTCTATGACCTCTTCATCTGTAGCTTCCAGCTTCCCATACCTTATATTCTCCATTATGCTTCCATTGAAAAGCCATGTGTCCTGAAGCACCATTCCGAAGGCGTTTCTAAGGTCGCTTCGCCTGAAATCTGTTATATCTCTTCCGTCCACTTTTATGGAGCCGCCGTTCAGCTCGTAGAACCTCATAAGCAGCTTTACAACCGTGGTCTTTCCAGCTCCAGTCGGCCCAACTATGGCCACCTTCTGCCCTGGCTTGACGCTCACAGAGAAGTCGTTTATTATGCTCTTGCCTTCTTCGTATCCGAATGACACATGTTCAAACTCGACTTCACCTCTAAGAGAACTGGCATCAAGGCTTCCGCCTTTTTCCTGGACCTCTCCCTCTTCCTCTAGAAACTCGAAGACCCTCTCCGCCGCAGCCGCTGTAGACTGGAGTAGATTGGCCATCTGAGCTATCTGGGCTATAGGTTGTGTAAAAGTCCTAACGTACTGGATAAAGGCCAGTATATCCCCGACTTTTATTATGTTCCTGACTACGAACCACCCTCCTGAGATAGAGACCATAACATAGCCTAGGTTTCCCACGAAGTTCATCATAGGCATCATAATCCCTGAGAGGAACTGTGACTTCCACGCCGAGTTGTAAAGCTCCCCGTTCATCTTTTCAAACTCCACCTTGGAGTCCTCTTCCCTGTTGAAAGCCTTTACTATATTGTGGCCTCCGTATATCTCTTCTACATACCCGTTCGTCTCTCCGAGAGACTTCTGCTGGTCCTTGAAGAACTTCTGAGATCTCTTTATTATGGCCATTATGAGCAGCATTGAGAGCGGAAGTATCAGCACTGAAATAAGTGTCATCTGCCAGCTTATCGTAAGCATGACTATAAGCACTCCCACTATCGTCACCACTGAAGTTATTATCTGAGACATGCTCTGGTTTAAACTTTGACTTACTGTGTCTATATCATTTGTAACCCTTGAAAGCACTTCCCCATAGCTGTGCTGGTCGAAGTACTTCAGAGGAAGCTTGTTTATCTTCTCTGAAATCTCTTTTCTGAAAGAGTATGAGACTTTCTGCGCAACTCCTGTTATTACATAGCCCTGTATAAAGGCGAATAGGGCACTCGCCAGGTAAAGTCCCAGTATTACAAGTAGCACTTTGCCTATATATTCAAAGTCTATTCCGCCAGTGCCGGCAAGTTTGCTCATAAACCCTTCTACAAGCTTATTTGTGGCTCTTCTGAGTATATTTGGGCCTGCTATAGAGAAGGCCGCGCTTCCTGCCGCAAAGAGCACCACAAATATTATTGAGATTTTATACGGCCTTAGATATCCCCAGAGCTTGAGCATTGTTCCCTTGAAGTCCTTGGCCTTTTCCACAGCGCCAGGCCCCGGTCCGCCTGGTCCTGGTCCTCTGACCACCCCAGGAGCTTTTTCAGGTTTTTTATTTTCCATCTGACAACTCCTCCTTTGAAAGCTGTGACTCGGCTATCTGCCTGTATACTTCGCAGTTCTCTAGAAGCTCTCTGTGCACTCCGACTCCTACCATCTGCCCTTGATCCAGCACTATTATCTTGTCTGCATCTACTATAGTACTTATCCTCTGGGCCACTATAAGCAGCGTGCTGTCTGACAGCTCCTTCTTTAGAGCGTTTCTGAGCGAAAGGTCTGTCTTGAAGTCAAGCGCTGAGAAACTGTCGTCGAATATGAATATGTCTGGCTCTTTAGCAAGCGCTCTGGCTATAGAAAGCCTCTGCTTCTGTCCCCCCGACACGTTCGAGCCACCTTGGGCTATCCTGGTCTTGAATCCATCTTCTTTTCCGTCTATAAACTCCATTGACTGCGATATCTCGGCGGCTTTTAAGACCTGAGACTCGTCTATATGCTCTGCTCCGTACTTTATATTGCTCTCTATATCTCCAGAGAAAAGCACTCCCTTTTGAGGCACATAGCCTATTGAGCTTCTAAGGTCTTTTTGGCTGAGCTCTTTTACATTTACGCCGTTTACAAGCACCTCGCCCTCTGTAGTGTCATAGAATCTAGGTATGAGGTTTATAAGCGTAGATTTTCCACTTCCCGTACTTCCTATGAAAGCTGTAGTCTCGCCTCGCTTGGCCACGAAATCTATGTTCTTGAGCACATCCTCCTCGGCCCCAGGGTATCTGAATGACACGTTCCTAAACTCCACTTCACCACTCTTCTCTGGTACAAAGCTCTTTGGACTCTTTGTCTCCACTATGCTGTAGTCTGTTTCAATCACTTCTCCGACTCTGTTTGCGGACACGGTAGCCCTAGGCAGCATTATAGATACCATTGAAATCATAAGGAAGGACATTATGATCTGCATAGCGTACTGTATAAACGCCATCATATCACCTATCTGGATGCTTCCTATGTCAACTTGCTTGGCCCCGATCCAGACTATGAGTATAGTCGTGAGGTTCATCACTAGCATCATAAGCGGCATCATAGTCATCATGACCCTTCCGGTAAACAGGGAGTTGGAAGTCAGGTCCACGTTGGCTTTTTCGAACTTCTCCTCTTCATACTTCTGGTTGTTGAAAGCCCTTATGACGAGCATTCCCACAAGTGATTCCCTTGTTATCATATTCACCTTGTCCACCAAAGTCTGAACTTTCTTGAACTTAGGCATGGAGAGCCCGAAAAGTCCCGCCATCAAAACTATGACTGCGCCCACCGCTAGAGCTATTATCCAGGCCATAGAGGTTTCGGTGTTCAGAACCTTTATTATTCCCCCAACTCCCATTATAGGGGCGTAGAACACAATTCTCAGGAAAAACACCATCAGCATCTGGATCTGCTGTATGTCGTTCGTGCTCCTGGTTATAAGCGAAGCTGTGGAAAACTTGTCGAATTCCGAATTTGAAAAAGCCATGACCTTTTGAAATATGCTGGACCTTAAGTTTCTTCCAAGCCCTGCCGCAACTCTGGCGCCTATAAGCCCAACTACAACAGATGCCGCCATTCCAAGAAGGGCTATTCCTATCATCTTGGCTCCGATAGACAAGATGTAGTCGGACTGTATCTCGGACACGTCCAGCCCTACGGCCTCGTACTCGCTCTTTACATAGGCCAAAGACCCTTGCTTTTTTATGCTGTCAGTTACATTGGCAAGTCCCTTGTCTATTTCAGACTTCAGAGATTCAAGTTGGTCTTTCGGCATTTGAGATATCATTGCAAGCGACTCTTCTCCGCCTCGCTGCCTAACTCCTTCTAGCACCACTATGCTGTCTGTGAATATACCTGAAAGCCTGCTGTCTTCTTTCATATCTTTGTCTGAAAGCACATACACACCCTCAGCGCCCGAGCTATCGAGCTTGTACACGCTCTTCACATACTCCGCATCGTCTTCTTCCATAAACAAAAACATCTTTTCAAGTTCGCTAGCCCTTATAGCTTCAGGAACCGAGCTCTCTATTCCGCCCTGCTGAATCCCTACATTCACTATGCTGGACATGTAGTCTGGAAGGGAAAGTTCCGTCATAGCCTGCACGAACAGCAGTCCGACTATAAGGATTATGGACATCGCAAATGGCTTTAAGTATTTTATAATCGTCTTCACCTTTTCACCTCTTTTAAATTAGTTATTCTTTTATAACTATTATATTTAAAGCACTTTTATATGTCAATATCTATTTACATTTCGGCAGCGATTACAATATAATATAAGTAAAGGAGGCCTTATCTATGGATGAATGTAAGCTTAACAATCTTTCCTACGAGCTCTATAAAATGATGCTCTTTATTCACAACAAGCTGTTTGACCCTAGCGAACTTGCAAAGCAATCCGCTATACCTTTTTCGCATATAAAGGTGATCTTCTTTCTTACAAAGCACGACAACGCCTCTATATCCGACATTGCAAGTACTCTAAATATTTCCAGATCCAATATGACGCCTATAATAGACAAGCTTCTTGAAGAAGGTGTTGTAGATAGATATACTGATCCGAGCGACAGGCGGATCTACAGAGTGAAGCTGACCGACGCTGGCTACGAGTTCATAAGACGCCACGAAGATATAATAAAAGTGAATATCTCGAAAAAGCTGTCTGTGCTTGATTCAGACAGTTTATCCAGGCTGAACTCTCTGGTTTTAGAGACAAAGCAGATACTGGACAAGATAGAAAAGTAAAACAGACCTAGCGCTAATTGCCAGGTCTGTTTTTTGCATTTGGAAATCCTAGAGCTATAGCTAGAATAGTTATAACTCCCAGTATATACGGGTAGTAGAGGTACGGCATAAGCTCCACAGGCGAAAGTTTGGCTATGCTTCCTGCAAGCAGCAGCTGAGCTCCGTACGGAATTATGCCCTGGAACACGCATGAAAATATGTCCAGTATGCTTGCAGACCTTCTAGGGTCCACATCGTACTCCTCTGAAACTTTCTTCGCCATAGAGCCCGTCAGCACTATGGCCACTGTGTTGTTCGCAGTGCATATATCTGCAATAGACACAAGCGCCCCTATTCCGTACTCCGCGCCCTTTCTGCTCTTTATCCTCTTCTTGATGACATGGATAAGATAGTCTATTCCACCTTCTTCCGACATCATATTGGCAAGCCCACCTATGAGTATTGAGAGCAGGAATATCTCCATCATGCCCTGGTAGCCTTCATAAGTAGTCTGTGCGAGCGCTATAGGTGAAAAGCTTCCATCCCAAAGCCCTATGGCTCCAGCTAATGCAGTGCCTGTGAAGAGCACTACAAACACGTTCACTTTCATAAGCGCCATCACCAACACTGAAATATACGGTATTATCTTTAAGAGGCTGTACTCCAGGTCAGACGGAACTTCTCCTCTGCTCCCGAGCACTGCCATTATCACCATGCTGAGCACCGCGGCGGGAAGAGCTATCTTGAAGTTCATTACAAACTTGTCCTTCATCTCACAGCCCTGTGTCCTAGTTGCAGCTATTGTAGTGTCCGATATCATGGAGAGATTGTCTCCAAACAATGCTCCTCCCACAACTGCTCCTACACTTATGGCCACAGGTATATCCGCTGCCGAAGCCATGCTCACAGCTATAGGCACAACAGCTCCTATAGTCCCCATAGAAGTCCCCATGGCCGTGGCTATAAACGCCGCTATCAGAAAAAGCCCCGGCACTATAAAACTTGGGGGGATTATGGATAGCCCGAAGTTGACTATGGAGTCCACCCCGCCCATGCTGCTTGCAACTGCCGAAAAGCCCCCTGCAAGTATATATATTATACACATGGTCATTATGTTTTCATTGCCTGCGCCAGCCATAAAGCTGTCCACTTTCTCTCCCATGCTCTTTTTGCCTATAAAAAAGGCCACTATCACACCTACCGTAGCCGCCACAGGAGACGGAAACTGATAGAATGCCATTTCAGCGCCTATCGAGTTAAAATAAATTCCCGAGCCCAGGAAAAGCACCAAGAAAACTGCAAGCGGCACTAGGGCAATTGGGTTTCCCTTTTTCAATTCCATATCTTTCATAATTTACTCCTCGTTCTTTATTTCCCCCTGCTATATCAGCCCTATAGAGCTGTAAATCCCCAGTACAGCCATTCCAAACACAAAGTTAAGCGCAGTAGAAGGAAGCCCGAACTTTATAAAGTCCATAAAGTGTATATCACATACACCTTTGGCCTTCTCCACTACTATCACGTTTGCAACCGCCCCTATTATGGTCAGATTCCCCGCAATGGTACTTGCGAACGCAAGTATATACCAGAACATATCTGGATCTGCAAGTTTTCCTATGCTTTCAGTCATTATCAGCACATACGGCACATTTGCAAAGAGGTTTGAACCCAAGACAGTTACAAGCCCGAACAGCCAGTAGTTGCCCATGCTGTGCGTGAAAATGCCGTCTATCTTTCCAAGCACAAGGTCTGTTACACCCGACTCCTGGAGCGCCCCTATCACCACAAAAAGCGCCGCAAAAAACAGGAGCAAGTTCCAGTCCAGCTTCGCGAGCGTGCTCGACTCATCCCTGTTTGAAAGAAACAAGAGCAGCGTTGCGCCCCCAATTGCAACCCAGGCCAAGTTCGGAAGCAGAAAGAATCCAACTATGACTCCGCAGGCAACAAAAATTGAGCGCTTCAGCCTTGGCTTTAGTTCCAGTTTCTCTGTCACATTCGCCTCCAGTATCTCGCCAGAAAGTTCGCCTCTGTATATCTTCAGTATCAGAAAGTAGTTTATAAGCAGTCCTACAATTCCTATCGGAAGCATGTACAGAAAATACTGGTAGTATGGAATGCCTGAGATATTTCCTATTATCATGTTCTGAGGGTTACCTGTAAAGGCTATGACGCCGCCTATGTTTGTAGATGTGGCCAGCGCCAGCAGAAACGGCATAGGCGGCAGGTTTCTCTCTCTTATCATTATGAGCAGAAGTGGCGTGAAGAATATGCAGACTATGTCGTTTACTAGAAATCCTGCCAGTATTCCAAGCCCCATGACCTCTAGAAACAGCAGCTTCTTGAGGCTGAAGTTCTTGGCGTTCACCCATCTGGCTATTAGGTTGAAGAATTCGGCTTCTGCGAGGTGCTCTATTATTATCATCATTCCAAGCAGCAGCACTATCGTGTCCCAGTTTACAAGCTCGTATGCCTGTTGGGGCTCTATCACTTTCGCTATCACCATCAGCACTGCCCCCAGCATAACTCCGGCTGGCCTCCCTACTTTCAGGAACTTGGACTTCTTGCCTGAAATTATTATATAGGTCATTGTGAAAATTCCTATTGCTTCAAACATCCGTTTCTCCTTATCACTGTTTTCTGTTTATTCGCTTCTTTAAAAGGTCTTTTGATATAAAAGCCCCGAGAACTCCAAGTCCGTATGTCACTGCAACTATCGGTATAAGCACGCGCTTGTCTCCTATGAGCAGAAACAATTTGTTACCTGTGAAGTAGTAAGACATCACAAACGCCCAGAGGAACGAGAGCGACGAGTACATTCCCACAGATGCAACTTTCCTAAACTCGGTGCTGTAGTTTCTGAAAAAGACAAGCGTCAGCAAGTCGTTGCTAATTCCAGCCAAGAGTATGGCCAGCGCCATGAATATATTTATAAAACCCATTATAAAGGCGAATATGGCGCTCACCATAGACACGGTTCCGACTCTTCCTATTCTGTCCACCGGCACATACATCATAAAGCCCAGAAACGGGGCGAATATGAGGAACTTGTTCCCAGGGATGGGAAGCACGCTCCCCATCATGTAGAATACAAGTCCTATCACCACTGTGAGAGCTGCCGTTATGGCTATGGTTGCTATCTCTTTTGCAGAATACTTCACTCTAAATCTCCCTTATATAGAGTCCGCATTCGCGAGCCATCTCGCTGTAGTGCGTTTTGTCTTCTTCGCTCTTGAAGAATACAGGGAAGGCCATGTCGTAATTTCCCCAGATGGTGATAGGTCTCTTTCTGTAGAACATGGTCGTGAATAGGATCTCTCTAGTCGAGAGCTTCAGCATAAGCTCCAGTATCCTGTCATTTAGCTCTAGATAAGGGTTGTCGTCTATTCCCTTTCTAAGCAGCTCCAGAAAAACCAGCTTGTCCTTGTAGTCCAGCAGCTCCAGCGCCGTTAAAATCCCTCCTGAATGAGCCTCCTTTAGGTAGCAGTCCACGAAATTCCTCTCGCCTCTGTTTTCCTCCTGCACACGCCTTATGAAGTTGATAAACTTCTCCTCGTGCAGTATATTGTAGTCCTCTATTACCCCGAACGGAATCGACTCCAGCTCCTTCTCTGTAGGGGCATCCTCTCTTACGTCAAGTATTCCTGAGACGTATTTCTCAAACCCCTCGTCCAAGCTGTCTACAACTTTCAGCTCTACAAGCTCTTCAAATTCCTCTTTCCCTATAGGTCTAAATATGTTTTCCATCTCTATTCCTCCCTTTTATATCTCCTCGATGCTGTTGAAGTCATAGCTTCCCATTATCTTCTTGACTTTCACAGCTCTCTTGGAATCCTTCAATTCATTATCTCCTACTTTACCTATACCCGCTGCGTCTAGGAACTCTTCAAGAGACTTGTCGTCTGATATGAGTGTTCCGCTCCAGTTTAGGCCGTCTTCAGACATGTTCATAAGGCTGTCTATGTCGTACAATAGCTTGTTTATATCCATACCAGCCTCTTTGCTCAAGAGAAAGGCCTTTAAGCTTACCAGCTTTTTAAGCCTGAGTACCGCCTCTTTTTCAAAGCATTCTATCTCAGCCTTCACAAGTATATCTCCAAGCTCTATCTCACCTAGCTCTATCGCTCCAACCTTTTTTGACTCCAGATCTGGCTCAAAGCCATATTCCAGTTTCAAGTAGTCCAGCAGCTCTTCCTTGCTTCTAAATTCTATAACTCTGCTCACCATTCCCATTACTCTTCCTCCATCTGAATGTGTTTTTCGCTTAATGCCCTGAATATCTCTAAATTAGATTCAAACACCTCTATTATATCGGGGTCGAAATGCTTTCCCTTCCCCTCAAGTATTATCTCTACGCTCTTTTCAAAGGAAAACGGCTCCTTGTAGGGCCTCTTCGAGAGAAGCGCATCTAGCACGTCTGCAACAGCCACTATTCTACCCGCAAGAGGTATCTGGCTTCCCTTCAATCCCTCAGGATATCCGCTTCCATCCCATTTTTCGTGATGTGTAAGCGCTATCTCTATGCCCATCCTGAACATCTCTTTGCCGTTCTTCTTGAGATTTTCCTCAGCCTCTATCAGCACTTGGGCTCCGTTTACTGTATGGGTCTTCATTATCTCGAACTCCTCGTAGTCAAGCTTCCCTGGCTTCAAGAGTATTCTGTCCGGTATCCCCACCTTGCCTATATCGTGCATAGGGCTGAACTTCTCTATGTCCAGTATAAAGCTGGCGTCCATTTTGTTCATAAAGACAGGGCTTTTCTTCATGAGCTTGGCCAGAGTCGTCGAGTACCTCTTCATCCTTCCAAGATGCTCCCCTGTGTCCTCGTCCTTCTCCTCTGATATCTTTGTAAGCGCCAGCAAGCTCGAGTAGAGCAGATCTTCCACAAAGATGTTCTTCTGGAAAGACACCGCTATGGAGTTGCTCAGCACATTTAGAAATCTGACATGGTTCTCGTTGTACACATGCTTTCTGTCGCTAGAAAAGAAGATAAACCCGAGGCATATGTCGTTTGCCACAAGTGGAAGCGTTATAGACGCCTTTATCCCCGAGTCAAGCACTATCCTGTTATACCCTTTTACCTTCTTGCCCTCCAGGTATTCTTCCAGGTCGTTTATGATTCTGGCTTCGCCGCTTCTCATTATTTCTTTCAAACTTGTCTCTCCTACAGGTATTTCATACCCTAGAATCCCTGTCATCTCATTGTCGGAAAGCTTTGTCTTGCCTATGCCGTAAGAGCCCACAAGTATATCTGAGTCCTTGCTCTTGAAAAGCGCTATGCCTATATAAGAGTAGGGTATATACATACCAAATGAATTGTATATGTATTTTAAGCTGTCGTCAAAAGACATATTTGTATTTATCTCTTCAATCAGATTCATACTCTTGATTATACCGTCGAGCATATTTCCTATCTCGTTGCTCATGGCCCTTACGCCAAATCCATTTCCCTCGTACGATGACTCCAGGCCTATCTTCTTGAACCCCATATAGAGCTGATCCAGCGGAAGGAATAGGTATTTGTAGAATTCATATAGAGTGTAGACCAGTACCATAGCCAGCGAAGCTATCATAAGCAGCATCTTGTTCATATTGCTCCTGTGGAATTCTTGGTTTGTCTCTAGAAATATGCTTGTGATGGAAGCCGAACTCTCCATCAGACGGTCTACATTTTCGTTTATGAATATAATAGACTCTCTGAACTCCTCATCATCGTCGTCAAACTGAATTATATTGCTGTAGTTCAGTTTGAATTCGTCCCAAAGAGCTCTGTTTTCAGAGACTTCGCTCACAAGCGCCTCTGTGTTCTCTCTGTAGAGTTCTATTTCGCCGTATTCCGTCTCTACAACGCCCTGTTCTATTCCAGATACTACATCCTCATACTCTACGATATTGCTCTCAAGGTCCCGCTTTGTATGCTCCAGCTTTTTTTCGACACGATTCATATCTTCCTGCTCTGTATAACCCTCTAGCGCGTCTAAGAGCACAGATATCCTGTTGGCGTCTTTTGCCATTATCTGAGTCCTAGCTCTCTGCATCCCCAGCTCATTCACCAGTAGCTGCCCGTTGTTGTTCTTCTCTGTATATACAAGGAAAGTCGCTATGACTATTCCCACTATCCCCAGTATGGTCAGAACTATGTATATAGTCCTCTTTCTGAGGTATATAAAAACTTTAGACCGTCGCTGCATAAAAAAAACACACCTCCATAGTAGCTATTTTACACTATTTCGGTGTGCTATGCTTCAATTTATTTTCGCTTTAAGTTAACTTTTTGTAAGCTATAGGGTCTTCTATTCCGGCTTCCTGAAATCCCCTGAGCCTTAGAACGCAGCTGTCACAGACTCCGCAAGCTTCTTCTTCTCCGTTGTAGCAGCTAGTGGTGTACTCGTATGGAGCTCCAAGCTTGACTCCAAGCTTGACAGTCTCGGCCTTGCTTAGGTCTATAAGCGGCGTGACTATCTCTATAGGATTCCCCTCTAGCCCAGCCACTGTTCCTACCTCCACCATCTTTCTGAAGGCGTCTATGAACTCAGGCCTGCAGTCCGGATATCCGCTGTAGTCTACAGAGCTTACGCCTATGAATATGGCGTCTGCGCCAACTACCTCCGCATAGCCCAGCGCATAGCTTAAGAACAGCAAGTTTCTAGCTGGAACGTACGTCACAGGGACTCCTCCGTCTTCGCTGTACTCCGGAACTTCTATGTCGCTGTCTGTAAGGGCGCTCCCCCCTATATTCTGCATCTTTATAACTCTGTGCTCCGCCGCGCTGTAGTGCTCCGCTATCTTGGAAGCTAGAGCAAGCTCTCTGTCGTGCTTCTGGCCGTAGTCAAATGATATCGGGTAAAGCTCGTAGCCCTCTGCTTTCGCCACCGCCATGCAAGTGGTGCTGTCGAGCCCTCCCGACAGCAGTATAACTGCTTTTTTCATGTCTATTCCTCCTAAACTCCTCTTCTGTCAGGGTTCCAGATGAACTTGTGTATCTGTATCTGAAACCTTATGTCCCTCTTGTCTTCAAGTATCCAGTTTATTATCTCCTCAGGCTCTATCATCCCAAATATAGGCGAGAAAGTTATATTGCCCTTTATATAGTGAGCATCTATAACTCCAAGCGCCCAGAGGTAGTCCTTCCTAGAGCCTATCACGGCCTTCAGCTCATCCTGATCTCTCAGCAGCTTCAGGTTCTCTAGTCGATTCTGCTCCGACTCCTCCGAAGAAGGCGTCTTTATGTCCATTGTAAACCTGTGGTTTTCCCTGAGTGGGAAAGCTGAAAGGTCCACTGAGCCGTTTGTCTCTATGCTAACTTCGTAGTCGCTAAGCCCTTCTAGGAGCTTCAATAATCCCTTTTCCTGAAGCAATGGTTCTCCGCCTGTTATGCAGACTCGCTTGTACCCCAGTGACTCTATCTCTTCTAGCACCTTCTCTACTGCCATATCGGAGCCTTCGTTGTAGGCATGGGTGGTGTCGCAGTAGCTACACCTCAAATTGCAGCCGGTAAGCCTTACGAATATCGTTGGGTATCCCGCTGAAATCCCCTCTCCCTGTATGCTCAGGAATATCTCGTTCACTTTAAGAAGCATCGTATTCCTCCCTTTCAAGAGTCGCGTAGCTTGTAGGCGTCTCCCAGAGCACTATCTTCTGAAGTGAACTTTCGCCCTTGCTCAGCCTGCTGTCCAGCTTCTCAAATATCCACTCCACCATGTTTTCGCAAGTCGGATTGAAGCTGAATATGTCGTTCAAATACCTGTGGTCCAGCTCCGAGATGATTTCTTCTTTGACTATCGCCTTTAAATCTTTGAAGTCTATCACCATGCCGCAGCTGTCTCTTCTGCCTCTCACAGTCACCTCTAACTTGTAGGTGTGTCCGTGAAGGTATTTACAGTCTCCATCGTAGTCGTTCAGCTTGTGTGCGCTGTCAAAAGTAAATATCTTGGTCGTGTCTATTCTTCTGTCTTTCACTTTTTTCTCTCCTTTATCGTTCCGAGGTAGGCGCACCCTATGGCTCCGTTCAGCTGTGGCTCGTCAGGGACTACCACGCTCTCGAAATCTCTCTTCATGTATTCTGTTATGGCGTAGTTTTTAGCTACCCCGCCTGTAAGCACTATCACCTTGGACTTTAGCTTCTGTATCTGGGGCTTTACCCTCTTGTAGAGCGAGTAGTTTATCCCTGCAGAGAGCTCCGCTATTCCGTAGCCTTCAGCTATCTTGCCTATGAGCTCAGTCTCTCCGAAGACGGCGCAGGTGTTGTTCAGCTCCACCGGATGCTTCCAGTGCTTTGCCACTTCATCCAGGCTCACCTCTATTATATTCGCCATATTCTCCAGATACCTTCCGCTAGAGGCCGCGCATTTGTCGTTTAGTATCATGTCCACCATTATGCCTTTTTCCACCTTTATGACCTTGAAGTCCTGCCCGCCTATGTCCACAAGTGTGAAATCCTTAAGTCCCGACTGGTAGATGGCTCCGTAGGTATGGGCCTTCAGCTCGTTTATGACCGTGGCTCCCGAGACCTTTATGTTGTTTCTTCCGTATCCCGTGCTGACCACTTTGGACTTCTCTGAAAACCCCAGCGAACCAAGGTCCACCTCTATCTCTCCGTCTACGGTCCTGCTGTTGTCCCTGTAGAACCTCATGGTGCTGAGCACCTCTTTTCTGACTATCTCGCCTTCCGACATGCAGACTATCTTGACTGCACGGCTGCCCATGTCTATTCCTATTACGTCCAAGCTATCACCTCTATTCCTTTAAATCCATCATCATGTCCAAAAACGACTCCAGCCTCAGCTTTGTCCTGGCGTCTGCCATACCGGGCAGATCTCCCTCTATGGTAAGCACCGGCAGCTTCAGCCTAGACTTTATCACTATGTCCTCTATCCCCCTGTGGCAAAAGCTCTGGGTGTAGTGGATTATGCCGTCTAGCTTTCTCTCCTCTATCTGCTTCTCTATCTCGCCAAGCCTTGTGTCCAAGTCGTAGGGGTAGTTGAAGTCGAGGTACATCTCATATATGTCAGGGTATTCAGATTTGGCCATCGTGAACTCCCTCTGCACCTCGTTGTAGACCACTCTCGCCCCGTTCGACTCCGCAAGGCTGTAGATGTCGTCTATTATAGGTGGCACACCTATATAGCCTAGGCGAATTTCATTCTTTGGGTAGGGCTCTCTGCACTTAGCTTCCTCTAGAAATTCGTCCAGCTCTTTTGAAAAGCTCTCCGGGTCTCCGTTGAAGTCGCTTGAAGAAACTTGCCAGAGGTGGTTTTCAAAGCCTGAGACCTTGTTCTCCTCCCATGTAAGCCTGTCTAGCTCTGAAAGCTTGCTTCTTATGGAAGATAGCGACTTTCTGACAGACTCCACCTCCTCTAGTATCACCGAGAACTTCTCCATAAAGCTGTCTAGCTCGGACTTCACGGCCTCTCTTGTCCTCTTTCCGGGAAAACCGAAGTCCACCGTGCTTATGCCCTTGGACTGCCAGACTTCAAGAAGCGACTTGGTGTTCGAGCAATCTCCCTCTGTCACCCCTATTATCCTATCTATGCCGTATACAACGGCCGTGGAGTAGAGCCCCTTTATCCACGCGCATATATTCCTAGGAAAGCCGTCTAGCTCGGCTCTCTCTATTATCTCTTTTGCCTTTCCACTAGTCACAAATATATTGTTCAGATCCACCGGCGTTTTTCCAGCCGCCAGAAGCACCTCTACTGGCACCGTGGTCGTGATTCCGATTTTCTCTTTCATCGCTTTCCCCTTTCAAATAGAAAAGGCCGCCCGTAACTAAGGCAGCCTCTTCAAACACGCGAAAATAGACACACCGTGTGTGCCTGTTTTTAGATTCTGTTTGGATTCTGTGCCTTAGTTTTTTTTAGAGACAGGCGGCTTTCGAACTGTCTAATGAAATTCTACCACAGTTGTATTCCAAATACAAGAAAGGCGAAACGGCCGCAGCTGTTAAGAAATCTTCATCTTTAGGTTTAGCTCTGGCCTATTAAAGGTATAAACTAAGTAAACAAAAAGCTAGGAGTGATTACTTTGATAAACTCAATCAAGGATATTATAGAAATAGCCAGAAAAAGGGGTGTAAAGCGCTTGGCCGTGGCATGCCCAGACGACAGAAATGTACTTTCAGCCGTGGACAGGGCCAAGGTATCTGGAATAGTAAGCCCGATCCTGCTGGGCGACAAGTCTGGGATACTCGCAGTTGCAGAGGAGCTGTCCATCGACCTGTCTGACTATGAGATATACGACTTTCCGGTTCGGGCTGAAGCCTGCTTAGAGGCTGTGAAGCTAGTATCTTCTGGAAAAGCCGACCTGCTGATGAAAGGACTTGTGGATACAGCCGTACTGCTCAGGGCTGTGCTAGACGAGCGATTCGGACTGCGAAGCGGAAAAGTACTGAGCCATATCTCGGTAATGGAGCTTCCGAACTATCCCAAGCTGCTTTCGGTCACAGACGCAGCGATGAACATCTCCCCCGGCGTTCCTGAAAAGCGCCAGATAGTGGAGAATGCCGTCAGCATGCTCTCAAAGCTGGGATTAGATAACCCCAATGTAGCCGCTGTCTGCGCCATAGAGAAGGTAAACCCCAAGATGCAGGCGACTTTGGACGCGGCAGAGCTTGTAAAACTTAACAAATCCGGAGAGCTGAAAAACTGTGTTGTGGCAGGTCCTCTAGGTCTGGACAACGCCATCTCAGAGAAGGCGGCCACGATCAAAGGTATTACAGACCCTGTGGCAGGCCACGCTGACATAATTCTCTGTCCCGACATAGAGGCTGGGAACATACTCTACAAGGCGCTCTCTTTTCTGACTTATGCCAAGAGCGGGAGTGTAGTAGTGGGAGCCAAAGCTCCTGTAGTGCTGACTTCAAGGGCGGACTGCGAAGACACCAAGTTCAACTCTATAGCCTTGGGGGTGATTGCCATTGAATAGATACAGAGTGCTTGCAATAAATCCAGGTGCCACCTCTACAAAGCTTGCTGTATTCGAAGACGAGTCGAAACAGCTTGAAGTGGTCGTAAGGCATGGTGTAGAGGAGCTGTCTTCATTCGGGAGCATAATGAACCAGCACATATATAGAAAGAAGCTCGTTCTAGACTCGCTGGCTAAAAGAAATATCGAGCTCTCTTCTTTTGACGCAGTAGTTGGAAGAGGTGGCCTCTTGAAACCACTGCAAAGCGGAACCTACCTCATCTCGGAGGAGATGGTGGAGGATCTCTCTAGCCTGAAGTACGGGGAGCACGCCTCTAACTTGGGAGCCATTATAGCCAAGGAACTTGGGGACTCCGTGAACATCCCCTCTTACGTAGTGGACCCTGTCTCTGTGGATGAGATGAATTTGCTCTCGAGGTTCTCGGGCATGCCTGAAATCCAGAGGAAATCGGCCTTTCATGCGCTGAACCAAAAGTCCGTGGCCAAGAGAGCCTCAATGGAGCTTGGGCTCTTCTACGAGAAGTCCAACTTCATAGTCGCACACCTCGGAAGCGGCATATCTGTCGGAGTCCACTCGATGGGAAGCGTAGTAGATGTGAACGATGCGCTCTACGGAGACGGCCCTTTCTCCCCTGAAAGAGCTGGAAGCGTTCCGCCTGGCGAGCTCATAAGGCTCTGCTTTTCAGGCAAGTATACAGAAGCGGAGCTGCTTGCAAAGCTCACCAGAGAAAGCGGCCTGCTAGGCTACCTCAATACAAACGACGCAAGAGCAGTTGTAAAGCTAATAGATTCCGGCGACAGGTATGCTGAGCTTGTCTACAAAGCCATGGCCTACCAGATAGCCAAGCAGATAGGCGCCTCCTCCATTGTGGTCTACGGCATGGTGAACGCCATAGTTCTGACAGGGGGACTCGCCCACGAGCCTATGATTGTAAACTGGATAAAAGAGAGGATAGAGTTTCTCAACGTTCCCCTGCTTGTGTACCCAGGCGAAGACGAGATGAAGGCCATGGCCGAAGGGGCTCTGAGAGTCCTGAAGAAGTTCGAGACTGCAAAGACATATAGATAGGAGTGATTCCAATGGAGCACCAGAATATAGTGACTTTTGAAACAGAGCGCTGCAAGGGATGCGAACTTTGCGTATCGGTCTGTCCTGTGAAGATTATTTCCCTCAGTAGGTCCATAAACTCCAGAGGCTATCATGTCGCCCATATAGAGGATATGGAGAGCTGCATAGGATGCGCCAGCTGCGCCTACATGTGTCCAGACAGCGTCATAACGATTGAGAGGAGGGATCGAGATGAACAGAGTGCTTATGAAGGGAAATGAAGCCATCGCAAAAGCTGCGATTATTTCAGGTTGCAGGTATTTTTTCGGCTACCCAATAACTCCCCAGAACGAAATCCCCGAGTACATGGCTAGAGAGATGCACAAGGTCGGGGGTGTTTTCCTCCAGTCCGAGAGCGAGATAGCGGCCATAAACATGGTCTACGGTGCCTCCGGGTCTGGCGGAAGAGTCATGACCTCCTCCTCTTCCCCTGGAATAGCCTTGAAGCAGGAGGGAATCTCCTATATAGCTTCTGCCGAGCTTCCATGCGTGATAGTCAACATGATGAGAAGCGGCCCAGGGCTGGGTGGCATCCAGCCGTCCCAGGCCGACTACTTCCAAGTCACAAGAGGAGGCGGAAACGGGGACTACAGGGTCATATCCTACGCCCCTGCAAGCGTCCAGGAATCTGTGGAGCTTGTAAACAGGGCTTTCAGGGTTTCAGAGAAGTACAGAATACCTGCCATGATAGCAGGAGACGGCATGATAGGCCAGATGATGGAGCCTGTAGACTTCTCCGGGATAGAAGAGCTAGACAGAGTAGAGAGGCCTTGGGCCGCCACAGGCACAGACTCCCATCCTGGAAGGAACGTGATCTCGACACTTATGCTCGAGCCTTCCAGCTTGGAGTCCCACAATGTGAAGCTAAAGGCCAAGCACGATCTTATAGAGTCTGAAGAGGCTATGTATGAGACATATAATATGGACGGTGCCGAAGTTGTGCTTGTGGCCTACGGCACCACCTCTAGGATAGTCAAAAACACCATCTCCGCCTTGGAGTCTCATGGCGTAAAGGCTGGGCTTATAAGACCTATAACGCTTTGGCCTTTTCCAAAACAGGCGTTTTCAAAGATACCGTCTGGCTGCAAGCTTGTGATGTCCGTAGAGATGTCTATGGGCCAGATGATAGACGACGTAGAGATAGCTCTAGGTGGAAGATTCATATCCGCTTTCTACGGAAAAGCCGGCGGTGTAGTTCCGACTCCTTCAGACATAGTTGACGCCGTGATATCAAACTTGGAGGTGATTTAGATGGCCTTTATATTCAAAAGAACAGCGGGGCTTACTGAAAAACCCACCCACTACTGCCCTGGCTGTTCCCACGGCATAGTGCATAGACTTGTAGCCGAGTCGCTTGAGGAGCTTGGGCTTCTAGGGCGTACTGTGGGAGTCGCCTCTGTCGGATGCTCTGTCTTCTCTTACGAGTACTTCAACTGCGATATGCACCAGGCTCCGCACGGAAGGGCGCCCGCTGTAGCCACTGGCATCAAGAGGGTTCTCCCGCATAACACAGTCTTCACCTATCAGGGTGACGGGGACCTTGCGTCTATAGGCACTGCGGAAATAGTCCACGCTGCCCACCGCGGCGAGAAGATAACCACCATTTTCATAAACAACGCAAACTACGGGATGACAGGAGGGCAGATGGCTCCTACCACTCTGCCCCATCAGAAGACAACCACCTGTCCGCTTGGTAGGGACCCGGAGTCAACCGGAATGCCTCTAAGGGTTTCAGAGATGATTTCGACAATAGACGGTGCAGCATTTGTGGAGAGGGTCTCAGTGGACAGCCCGTCAGCTGTGCGAAACGCCAAGTCGGCCATACTGAAGGCCTTTAGATGCCAGATTGAAGGCAAGGGCTTTTCCATGGTGGAGGTGCTCTCCTCCTGCCCTACAAACCTGAATTTAAAGCCGTCTGAAGCCATGCGCTGGGTCAGAGAGAACATGGTCCCATACTACCCTCTTGGAAACTTCAGAAGCCCAAAAGGAGGCGAATGATATGGTAGACGAAAAGATAGTCTGCGCCGGATTTAGCGGCCAAGGCGTCATGTCCATAGGACAGCTGCTGGCCTACGGAGGCATGTCGGAAGATCTGGAGGTGTCATGGGTGCCATCTTACGGCCCTGAGATGAGGGGCGGCACAGCCAATTGCTCTGTCATGCTCTCAGAAAGACCTATAGGCTCGCCGCTTGTGGCTGGGGATGCGACGGCCATAATAGTGCTCAACTCCCCTTCACTCCAGAAATTCGAGCCCCACCTTGTGCCCGGCGGAAGAGCCTTTATAAACAGTACGCTTGTAGCTGATGATGTGTCTAGAGAGAACGTGAAGTCATACCGAGTCCCTGCTAGCGAAATAGGGGAGTCGCTTGGAAGTTCTCAGCTGGCCAACATGGTGCTTCTTGGAGCCTATCTGGCTGTGGCCCATCCCATTTCTCTACAATCTGTGGTCTCAGCCATGGAGGATGTGTTTCACGACTGCGATGCTAGTGTCCTAGAGCTAAACGTGGAAGCCCTAAAGAAGGGATTTGAATATATAAAAAGACCCTAGCTCTCGCTAGGGTCTTCTAGTTTAAATTCTATCTATTTACTGAATCTAGCAACTCTAATTTATTAAGGATATATGCTGATAGCTCCACATATCGGCTATCAGTTCTATCTCTAGGTCGATCCATATTTACGTCAACTATTTCAGAAATCTTTCCGGGGTTTGAACTCATTATAACTATTTTATCTGAAAGATATACCGCTTCATCAACACTATGTGTGACAAACACAACTGTTTTCTTGTTGTTTTGCCATATCTTTAGCAGCTCTCTCTGAAGTACTATTCTAGTATAAGCATCTAGTGCCCCAAATGGCTCGTCCATAAGCAGTACATCTGGATCGTTTGCCAACGCTCTCGCTATTGCAACCCTCTGTTGCATACCTCCTGAAAGCTCATGTGGATATGAATTTTCAAATTTGGACATTCCTATCATGCCTAAATACTTTCTCGATATCTCGATTCGCTCACTCTTTTTTCTCTTGCTAAATTCAAGTCCTAGCCCTATATTGTCAATTACCGTTCTCCATGGCAGTAATGAGTAATTTTGAAATACCATTCCTATTTCCCTAATAGGCCTATTGTGCTCAATTCCTCTATAGACAACTTCTCCTTTATTAGAAGATTCCAAGCCTGCTAAAATTCTCAGCATAGTAGATTTCCCACATCCCGAAGGTCCTATTATTGATACAAACTCATTTTCAAATATATCCAGATCTACTTTTTTTAAAGCCACAAATTCAGTTCCCTCTTCGGTGTTAAATACTTTCTCTACTCCTTTTATTTCTATGCATTTCTTCAAAGCTTTGACCTCCCTACTTTATCTTACTTCCCCATGATAAGTATTTCCTTTCTGCAAACTTGAATGTATAGTCAAGGCATGCTCCAACTATACCTATGCATATCATTCCAGTTACAACTAAATCCGTTCTAGCCAATTCATATGCATGTGTTATTAGATACCCAACTCCCGACAAGCTTCCTGGAAGCATTTCAGCCGACACTAAACATGCCCAAGCTATACCAAGACCTGTTCGGAGTCCATTAACTATAGTGGGAGCTGCTCCTGGAATTAGTATCTTGAAAAATATGTCATGTTCACTAGCTCCCAGAACTCTAGCTGAGTCTATCAATGTTGTTCTTATATTTCTGACTCCAAAAGATACATTGGTTATCACAGGAAAAAAAGTACCCAACGCTATTATAAATATCATAGATATTTTAAAATTATTCAAATATACATATGCGTCCCCTTGAGTTAACCCAAAAACTGTGGCTAAGCTTGAAACCCCAAACCAGCCAAGTACAAGCGGAACCCATGCAAGTGGTGGAATTGGTCTAAATACATTTATAAAGCTTTCAAAAATACTATTTACAGCCGAAATATACCCCATGAAAATTCCAAGTGGAACAGCTATTATTACTCCTATCAAATATCCTATTAAAACCCTTATGATACTTATGGCCACATTTTTAGGTATAGACCCTAGCCCAATAAAATTCTCTGTAGCATGGCTAAAGTTGTACAGTACTGAACTTAACTTAGGAAAAATAACCTTGTTATCAATTGTAGTTGATAGAAGGGTCCAAACTATCAAAAATAAAATCGGTAGTATCATAGGATATGCAAATTTTTTTAATTTAGTACTTATTGTGTTCATTGCTATCTCCTCTCTAATTTTAAAAAGCCCCTTGCAGTAACAGCAAGAGGCCTGTTTTTATTTTTCGTGGAATTTCTCTACATATTGGAAGTCGAATACTTCCTTTTGTATATCTTCATATGTTTTTTCTTTCAGAGTTCCAGTCAATTTATCCATATCCGTAAGAGCCTTTACATATACTCCTATCCCATTTATCCATTTATCACTAGGTTCCGTAGAGTATTTTATTTTCGACATCATTATTGCCTCTTTTTTCACTCCAATTACCTCTGACATAACCTGAGCCACTTCTTCCTTGTGTTCAGTGCAATATTCTGCATTATTTGTCACAAGCTCCCCTAGAGCTTCAAAAACCTCTGGGTTCTCACTTAATATCTTTTCAGTGGCTGCAAATACACAACAAGGGAATCCTTCCCATTGTCCGTTTGGAGGGAGATCTTCTAGATTTAAAACTACCTTCCCAAGTCCTTCCACCTCTGCTGCTTCAGGATGATGTGATGGCCCAATCCAAGCATCCACTTGCCCACTACTCAAAGATGGCAGTAAATTAGTTATACCTTTTAGATCCACTAATAACACGTCAGCATTAGTCTCACCAGGGTCTTCTGTAACTTTAAGCCCTTCTTGCTTTAGAACAGACTCTATAACTATCCTTGGTCCACTCACAGGAGAGTGATAACCTATCTTTACAGGCATTTCCGAAGCCTGTATATAATTTTTAACATCTTCCCAGTTTTTAAAGTCTTTATCTACAGGGAATACAACCCCTACACCGTCACTCTGTATAGGAGCCAGTATCTTTGCAGGTGTTCCCTGATCTACTGCTGAAAGTATTGCAGTATTTGAAGTAAATGCGGCATCTAAGTGACCTTGACTCATGAGTGTAGCAACTTCAGAACCACCTTTTGTCGGTATGAAATTTATAAGTGCTAATTTTTCATCTCCCTTTATTAGCTCAAACTGCGTCTCTGATATAGGGTTAAAGTAAACCCCCTGAGCTTTAAACTCCTCGACTCTCTCTCCTGGTATTTCCATTATACCTGTGTGTAGTTCTTTTCCCCATGAGATATTGATCGTCGGTACTTCTTTTGATGCTTCTCCATCGTTTCCACTAGATGCAGTTTCACTTCCGCTACACGCTGTAGTGAAAATCATGCCAATCATAGCTACTCCTAAAGCCAGTTTTTTTAAGATATTCAACCTATAATTCCTCCTTCTTTAATTTGATATATAATCCTCTAGTTAGAAATTATATATTGTATAATCCTTAAATGTAAAATAAAGTTTTTCTATCCATATTATTTTCTATATAGAGGAAACACATGACAGTAAATACAAATAAAAATGTCTTCCAAAAATTTTATTCAATCTTTGAAAGACATTTCAATTTAATCTATTTCCACAGCATTCTCTGTATTTACTTTCAGGTATTCTCCCTTTTTAAGCACTATGTGCCCTGACTCATAGTCTCCGCCGTCGATTGTAAGGTATACTCTTTCAACTCCATAGTATCCTCCAAATGTATTGGCTATGCTCTGTAGAATCATGCTTTCATACTGGGCTCCGGCGTTCACCTCATCTACAAAAGCTCTATTGAGGTCTATATAGACTGCTCTGTCTTCACCCAAGTACATGTAGTTTATCTCTGTATTTTCAGTGAATACAGCCCCAAGTCCTCTGGACTCCAGGTCGATTCCCGATTTTTCAATATATACAGTCTCAAGCCTTTTCCTTGTGATGTCGTTCGTTCTAAACTCCACCTCGGTATTCATGTAGTAGTATCTGTTCTCGTCTAGATTAGGGTAGTAGAAGTTTATGTTCTGAACGTAGGGCATGTCCTTCTCTACACTCTCTAGCGACGAGGATATCTCATGGCCTTCCGCTCTGAAGACCGACTTTACAAGCCCAAGTTCTTTTACATAGTAGTCCACGTTTTCGTACTCGTCTCCAGTGGTTGTCACCTCTAGGGCCTTGAAGTCGCCGTATGGCACTTTTACTTCAACGTCCACGCCTGTGATCTCTCTCTTTCTTCCATCCTCAAGCGTCCAGCTGTTTCCCGTTTCTATAGGCTCTTTGAGCAAGATCTCTTCCTCGCCTCTGTCACCCCACATAAGCGATTCGTTTCTGAGAAAGTCCTCTCTATAGTAGAACTCACCCCTGGAGTATATCTTGGCCATACCAGTCTCCCTGTCCAGCTCCATGACTTCGGCCATAATTGTTCCCCCGTTGTCCTTTCTGTACTGAATCCTGTCTTTGTAAGTGTAGTCTGTGTGGACAGTATATGATGCATATTCATTGCCTTCTCCCATATAGCTGTACCTTGTATTTTCAGTTGCTGGGAAGTAGTCCGATACGGTTGACTTCTCCGTGCTCCCGCCGTCTTGCGGCGGAGTACATCCCGTTGCAGTCGCCCCTAGCAAAACCAACGCCAGCGCAAGCATAAGCTTTTTCATCTCTATCCCTCCGTCAATCGCTATTCAAAACAGCTTCCGCCTATAAACTCCCTTATTATGGAGTTGTCCGGTATCAGTTTTTCGTCTAGCACCTGGAAAAACCTCAAGAGCTTAAGCATTCTAGACGCCTCGGTATATGCAGGGCTCTCCACAGGTATCGCTTGGAGCAGCGGCTCCGCATACTTCTTCAGCACGCTGACCTCGTAAACTATAGTGGAGTTGAACATGGTGTCAGCTTCCTCTTGATAAGGGAATATGTTTTTCTCCTCTCCAGCCCTTACAGAAGGCCATGTAAGCAGCGTGTTCTCAGCGTCACTTCCTCTGCTTCTGTTGTCTCTAATTATCCTCCTCAGAGTCCTCACGTCCGACACGTAGAGACTGTTGTGGTTGTCCAGATTCAGCTGGGTGAGCGCACTTACGTATATCTTGTACTTGTTCTCTTTCGGAACAGAGTGCGTCATCTTCTCGTTCAAGCTGTGTATGCCCTCTATTATTATTATGGACTCGTCCTCCATCTTGTACTTGTCTCCCCTGTACTCCCTCTCCCCTGTCAGGAAGTTGAATCTAGGAAGCTCCACTTCTCTGCCGTCTAGTATCTCCAGCAGATCCTTGTTTAGAAGCTCCACGTCCACAGCCTCTATGGCCTCAAAGTCAAACTCGCCGTTCTCGTCTACAGGGGTCTGGTCTCTTCCCACAAAGTAGTCGTCTGCCGATATATTGTATGGCTTTAGCCCAAGCACCTTGAGCTGTATCGAAAGCCTCTTCGAGAAAGTGGTCTTCCCAGAAGAGCTAGGCCCCGCTATGAGCACTATTTTCTGCTTTTCCTTGTTTTCATATATATAGTCAGCTATCCTGCTTATCTTCTTTTCGTGGAGCCCTTCCCCCACGAGTATTACGTCCTTTATATCCCCAGAGGCTATCTTATCGTTTATGGAGCCTACGTTGAATATATCCAGTATCTTGGCCCATTCTTTCGTCTCTTTGTAGACAGCTCTCAGCTTAGGCAGTTGCTTAAACTCGGGCACCTTGTCTATCTCTTTTTTCTCTGGGAGCATTATCAGAAATCCGCCTGGCATGTATTTGAGGTCAAACACATCCAAATAGCCAAGCGACGGAAGCATAGCCCCGTAGAAGTAGTCGTAAACCCCTCTGCATTTGTAAAGGCTTATCATTCCCTCCGGTGCGTACTTCAGAAGCCTGAGCTTGTCGTCCATGCCGTAGGACTCGAATATCTTCACCGCCTCTGCCTTAGTGACCTTCACCTTATCTATAGGGCTGTCCTCTTTTATCATCTCTTTCATCTTGGACTTTATCTTCTCTACGTCCTCTTCATTTATCTCTCTATTGCACTTGAACTCCCCATATATCTCATTGTTTATGGCGTGGTCTACAACCACTTCCACACAGTTGAGAGCCTCTTTCACTGCCAGTATAAACAAGTAGTTTAAGCTTCTGGCATAGGCTGCGTAGGCTATTCTGTTCATTATATTCAGTGGAACTATAGTGGAGTCCTGCTCTAGCTTAACTTTAAGCTCTGTAACCTCTCCGTTGACTACGGCCACAAGGGGGTCTCCCGGCTTCTTTCCACCGCCCAACACCTCTAGAACTGTCGTCCCTTTTTCTACATCTTTTGCATCTATTGATTTAGGTCCCTTCAAAGTCACTTTTATCATATCGCTCATAAAAAATCCCCCTATCTATGCTTTAAGCTTAATATAGGATATATACCTTTATTTGCAGTCTCTAAACCAAAAATCAGTTCAGCTTGCTCTTCTTCAGTACAGTCCTTATGGCCTTTGCAAGCTCCTCATCTGGAAGACCTTTCAGCGCTTTCTTTTCCAAGCTTTCAGTCTCCTTGAAACTGTCGCTTTCCTCGGTGCTCTCCTGCTTTGAGATTTCCCTGTGCTTTTCTAAGCTCTCTTTTTTCTCTTTGTTTTTCTTGAAAAACAAGACGCATTCCCCCTAAACCTTGAATTTTGAAATCACATCTCCAAGCTCTACAGCAAGCCTCGAGAGCCCTTCGCTTGCATCTGCTATCTCTTCAACCGATGCTGTCTGTTCCTGTATAGACGCAGTAGCTTCCTCTGTGGATGCTGAGTTCTCTTCAGCTATGGCTGACAAGCTCTCTAGAGTCTCAAGTATATCCTCTTTCATTTTTCCCATCTCTATGCTAGAGCCATTCAGCTTTGATATAGAGTCTCCTGTCTTTTCCATGGCCTCTGAGATAAGTCTGTAGTTCTCCCTACTTCTCTCTACACTCTCTGTCTGCTCCCTGACTATTCCTCCTACAGCTTCCATAGTCGAAACGGCATTTTGAGAGTTTTCCTGAAGTTCGCTGACTATCTTCTTTATTTCCCCTGTAGATTCAGACGACTGCTCTGCAAGCTTTCTTATCTCCTCCGCCACTACTGCAAATCCCTTGCCCATCTCCCCGGCCCTTGCAGCCTCTATTGCGGCATTTAGTGCAAGCAAGTTTGTCTGGTCTGCTATAGATGATATGACTTCGCTAGCCTCGCCTATTTTCTCTGCACTTTCGTTTGTCTTGACTATTATTCCGTATATCTCTCCTGCGGCGTTGTTGCTCTCTTCTGTCTTTGCTCCTAGCACTTCCATCTCTCCAAGCCCGCTTTCCACTACTTCGATTATCTTTTCAGCGCTCTTGTTTAAGCCTTCCAGATACTCCTCGTCCATCTCTATGGCCTTGCCAAGCAATATGGCCTTTTCGGAGCCTTCCTCCGTGCTTTTAGCTTGATCTGAAGCACCTCTAGCTATGTCCTCTATTGTCTTAGAGACCTCTCCGGCTGCATTTGCAGACTGCTGGGCTGTCGCCGTAAGCTCCTCAGACGATGAGGAAACCTGCTCAGACGACTGGCTTATCTCGCTGACTATATCCCTCAGATTTTCTGTCATAGTCTGAAGCGCTCTGGCCAACCTGCCTATTTCATCCTTGTTCTGCATATATATAGCAGGCACATCTTCACTTATGTCAAGCGAAGCTATTTTTTCAGTGTGTAAAACTCCCGCCAGAATAGGCTTTGCAATCATATTTCCTATTATGTATACAATCGCTATGCTTATGGCTAAAATTGAAACTGCTATATAGAATATCTTGCTCTGCATCTTCGGAACAGCCGCCATGACTTCATCCTCTTCAGCAGTTATGACCAGCGACCAGTCTGTACCTTTCACCTTTGCAAAGCTTGCGTACATCTCTTTCCCATTCAGGCTGTATTTCCCTATGCCTGTTTCATCAGATACTATCCTCTTGAACATTTCGGCAGCGCTCTTGAGACTGGAATCTGATTCAGATTCCGCTATGAGGTTGACCTGCTCTGTAACGTTTTCTCTGTTTGGATGTGCCACCATAGTTCCTTCGCTGTTTATCATATAGGCATATCCATTCTCTCCATATCCTATGTCGTCAGTGATTTCCGAAAGCACGTTTCCATCCCTTCTGCCCACTAGCGCCCCTACTACGCTGTCTCCAGATTTTATAGGTGCCGCATACATTATGACCGGCTCTCCTGTGACTCTGCTTATTATGACGTCGGAAACCACTACATCTCCACCAAGAGCTTTCTTTACATAGTCCCTGTCTCCTAAGTCCGCTGTACTCCCGTCTGTATACTTTGCGACACCGTCAAGCCCTACAACTCCTATGTCCATAAATCCTGTGCTCTCCACATACGGCTTTATGACAGACTTCTGAATTTCCCAGTCCATGCTCTTTACACCTTGGTCCATAGAGACCACCTCTATAGTCCTCTTCTGTATACCCACTCTGGATTCCAGGGCTTTAGCCGATTCATCCGAAAGTAGATTGAGTCCATTTTCAACACTTTCGGTCAAAGCCAGTCTCGACTCCCTCAGTGAAGCGTAGCCTAAGCTTATGGACAGAATAAGCACAAGAACTCCAAAGTAAAGTATAAGTTTCGTCTTCAAACTCTTCAAATTATCATCTCCTTTTCATCAAAATATTATACATTATATACATAAAAAAATATAGCTGATACCCAACCTTAGTCTGTGTTCTAGGTTGAGCATCAGCTATTCTTTTAAATTACATTCCGTATATGCTTACAGTCACCGAGTTAGATGTAGTGGAAGCCTTTATCTTTAGGGGGTAAGACGTGTTGTTTCTGAACTTGAAGTCCAAAGCATAGTCTGCTACAGTAGCATCTCTACCCCTTGGAACATACGATACAGGCTGGGAGTGCGGATGTCTTTCCACAACCTGAAGTCCCGCATTTAACACTGCATTGTAAAGCGTCGAAGATGTCTGACAAACTCCTCCTCCTACTCCTAGCACGAATTTGCCTCCTGATATCACTATCGACTCTCTGTACCCATTCGCTTTGTTCTTCAGCCCTGTAGCTCCATTGAAAGAAAAAACTGTTCCAGGTGCAACTGTCCTTCCATTTATAGACCTTGCAGAGAGAGCTATGTTGTAGTTCCTATTTGTGTCCCTCGCTGAAAAATAAGTTGTATAGCTACCAAGAAGCCTCTCCTGTCCGAACTTCCAGACAGTAGCCCCGTCTTTCACTATAACTGAGTTTCTCCACTTATTGCCCTCTGCTATTGCGCTGCTTAGATCGTCAAAAAGTCCAAGCGAAACGCCTGCCTGTAGGACTCTGTATTTGTGGTCTCCGAACTTCCAAACAGTGCTGCCTTGGTAGACAACTGTGGATTTGTTCCACTTTACAGCTTCAGCTATGGCCTCTGCCTTTGTGTTGAAGAGCCCAAGGTCTGCTTTTCCCTGCATCACCCTGTACTTGTGGTCTCCGAACTTCCAAACAGTGCTGCCTTCGTGCACTACTGTGGAGTTGTTCCACTTTACAGCTTCAGCTATGGCCTCTGCCTTTGTGTTGAAAAGCCCAAGGTCTGCTTTCCCCTGCATCACTCTGTACTTGTGGTCTCCAAACTTCCAAACAGTGCTGCCTTCGTGCACTACTGTGGAGTTATTCCACTTTACAGCTTCTGCTATGGCCTCTGCCTTTGTGTTGAAGAGCCCAAGGTCTGCTTTCCCCTGCATCACCCTGTACTTGTGGTCTCCAAATCTCCAAACTATTTCGCCATTGTGAGCTATATGTGAATTGTTCCACTTTACAGCTTCAGCCACCGCCTCTGACTTGCTTGAAAATGTCCAGTTTGAAAGATGTACTTCCCCTTGGTACACCTTGTAGAGCTGGTCTCCAAATCTCCAGACAGCTTCACCTTCAAACTCTACAACTGAATTTGCCCACTTTACAGCTTCCGCTATGGCCTCTTTAAGGCTTCCGAAAGTTCCAAGCTCTACTCCATTTTGAAGCACTTTGTAGCCCGTTTCCTCCGCTTCAACCGCAAGATCTACTTCAACTTTTTCCTGAACTTTTTCCTGCTCTACTCCAGGTTCTGGATTGGCAAATCCCAGCTGAGTCAATATAACTGGAACAGTGCAAATTATCGCAATTATTTTTTTTCTCTTCAAACCCTTCACCTTCTTTTTCTATTATTAACTTAATCTTATCCCCATTTGTGTAATTATACCCTCTTTAATTAGATATTAACAGTGTATTCTTGAAGCTGTCCATCTTTATATATGAACTTGGCTGAAAAAAATTCATAGCGCTTCATCCAGTCCAAAAATAGCCTATCTCCTTCCCAGAGGTCTAATCTCTCTACATCGCTCTTCTCTACCCAGTGAAGCTCTCCTTCGTCAGATTCAGAAATCTCCCCGGCGAATTCATGGGCAGAGTAAAGAAAAGTGTACCAGTCCTCCACTCCGTCAAACAGAGGAAATGTCATGACGCCTCTAAGCACTGGATGCTTTATCTCTAGCCCACTCTCTTCTTTCACTTCTCTTATTACGCATTCATCTGGGGACTCCCCCGGCTCTAGCTTTCCTCCAAGGCCTATGTACTTGCCCTTGTGAACATCGTTTTTCTTCTTGTTTCTATGTAGAAAAAGCATTTTGCCGTCTTTTTCTATATAGCAAAGTGTCGTAAGCTTCATATTTCGAACTCCTTTAGGGGAACATATACTCTTCTGTTGTCTTCCCGCTTGCTTTCAAATAGTGTTATGCTCCTCACCTCTATTTCTTGAAACTCTGGTTTTTCGGCTTCAGCTTCGATGTCTTCTATTCCCATCTCAAAGCTGATGTCGTTTCCCAGCGTTATATGAGGCGTATAGCCCCGCCTTTCACCCTTAAACCCTATGCTCATAGCTACTACCTCTACTTGGCTGTAGACCGAGTTCAGCGCATCTGTATCACCCTTCAGTCCAAGATATACCACCTTTGTCTTTTCGTTTTTCATAAAAGCCCTGAGCCCTGAAATTGAAAGTGAAAAGCTAATTGCTTTCACACCCCTCAGAACTTCCTCCAGTTTCTCCAGCTTTTCAAGTTCCGTATTTCCAAGGTACTTTATGGTTATATGGTAGTTGTCTGGATCCTTCCACTTTCCCTTGAGAGCCATTTTTTTAAGCGATTCTGCATATCTGCCTATCTCTGTTTTAAGACTCTCTTCAAGGTCTATGCCTATAAAAAGCGTCTTGCATCCCTCGTCACTCAAGCTTTCCACCTCCTAACTCAAACCAGAACTCACTTCCCTTGCCTTCCTCACTATCAACTCCACAGCTGCCCCCATGCATCTCGACTACCGACTTTACTATTGAAAGTCCAAGTCCTGTGCCTATTCTTGCCCTCTTGTGCACCTTGTCAAGCTTGTAGTATCTTTCCCATATATTCCCTAGCTGATCCTTCGGTATGCCCTCTCCGCTGTCCACTACAGAAACTTTAACTTTATCTTTCGATATACTCTGAACAACCTTTATCCTGTTGTCCTCCCCTGTATGTGTTATGGCGTTTCCCAGCAGATTGTATATCACCTGAGATATCTTGAGTTCGTCTGCGTAAACCCAAGCGTCCTCTTCAGCTAAAAACTCTATGCTGTACCCCTTGGACTCTGTCAGCTTCGAGCATCTGTCTATGGTCCTCTCTATAAGTTCAGTCAAGTTTACTCTTGTCAGCTCAAGGCTCTCTGTTCCAGACTGTATCTTGGATATGCTCAGCACATCTGTCACAAGCCTGTTCAGCCTGTTTGCCTCGTCTATAACCACCTGCATGTTTTCAGGCGTGTTCTCCCCCGGAAGATCCCTCATGGCCTCGCTGTATCCTATTATCATGGTCAGAGGAGTCTTTAAGTCGTGAGATATATTCGCCACCAACTCTCGCTGTAGCTTCTCGGCCTTCGAAAGCTCCTCCACTGCGCTGTTGAGTGTATCTCCAAGCTCCACAACCTCTCTGTAGCCTGAGCCCTCGAATCTCACATCTTGCCCGGCATCTACTATAGTCTTGGCCGCATCGTTTATTCTCATCAGCGGGTCTGCTATCTTCTTTGAAAGCAGTATCGCGAGTCCTGCGGCGGCAACTACGAGCATTCCCGTTACATAGAGCAGCTGTGTCCTCAGAGTAGACACGGTGGTGTCTATTGGAGTTATCACAGAGTCCACGAACAGCATCTGCTTCTGTCCTGAGCTGTCCTCTACTACGTTTGCATACACTATGCTCTTCACTTCTCCTTTTTGAGGGGCTTCTTCTCTTACCCCTAAGGGCTCTGGCTTTAAAAACTGATAGCTCTTCAGCACTCCTTCTTCAGATTCTACAGCCTGCATATATATCTTCCCAATCTCTTCGCTTGAAAGCTTTTCCAGCACAGAGTCGTGCGACCTATCCGACCTTATAAAGAGACTCCCGTCCTGACCCACTATGCTTACAGAGACTTCTTCCTGAAGCGATACCTCATCTACAATGGCCTCTAGATTTTCAGATTCAAATTCAGACTCAACATATTCCGCTGTTTCTAGAACGCTCTTTACCTTTATTCGTTCGTAGAACTCGTCTAAAAACACAGTCTGCACAACCCATAGAATGGCCGTTATAAACATCACAAAACAAGTCAAGTACAAAATCAGCTTCCATTTTATGCTAAGCTCCTTCCGTCTCAAACCTATAACCCACTCCTCTCAGTGTGACTATGTGCTTGCTGCAGTCCCCAAGCCTTTTTCTAAGCAGCTTTATATGGGTGTCAAGTGTCCTGTCGTCACCATAGAAATCGTACCCCCATACCTCTGTTATAAGCTTCTCTCTTGTAAGTGCTATATTCCTGTTTTTAACCATGTAGGACAGCAGCTCATACTCCTTTGGAGAAAGGTCTATTCTGACACCGTCAAGCTTGGCTGTCCTGGCTGTGAAGTCGACCTCCAGCCCATCGCATTCAAATTTCTCTCTGGCCAGCTCCGACTTCCTTCCCCGCCCTATAACAGCTCCAACTCTCATCATCAGCTCTTTCGGCGAGAAGGGCTTCACTACGTAGTCGTCCACTCCAAGCTCGAACCCGTGTATCCTGTCGTACTCCTCGCCTCTGGCCGAAAGCATTATGACCGGAACGTCCGAGGTCTTCCTTATCTCCTTGCAAGTCGAAAATCCGTCTAGCTCCGGCATCATTACGTCTAGCACAATCAAATCTATGCTTTCGCGCCCTAATATCTCTATGGCCTCTATCCCATTTCCAGCTTCGCATACGCTGTATCCCTCGAACTCCGCGTATTTTTTTATAAGCTCTCTTATCTTCTCCTCATCGTCCACTACAAGTATCCTGTGCATCTGTCTATCCTCTCCAAACTTATATTTATTCTATTATTATACCCTTTTCCCTCAAAAATAAAAGTGTGGAGCTTTCCAAAAGCTTTACACTGGGCTATAATCGACTTATATAGAACGTTGGAGGTGCTTGTATGATAGACAGAGAAAGACTTTTAAATAGATTTTTAAGATATGTTCAAATAGACAGCGAAACCGGAAACGAGCTAGAGATGGCAGAGCTGCTTTCAGCTGAGCTTTCAGCGCTTGGATTAAGAGTGGATAGAGATGACGCCGGTGAAAAATCAAACAGCAACGGATACAATGTATACGGCTTTCTAGCGGGCGATTCAGAGTCTGAGCCTATACTACTCTCGGCCCATATGGACACTGTATCTCCCGGAGCGGGAGTGGTGCCAGTTGTGGAAAGCGGAGTGGTGAGATCAGACGGATCCACAGTGCTCGGTGGCGATGACAAGAGCGGAATAGCCATAATAATGGAGTGCATCGAGACCATAGTGGAAAAAAATATAGAGAGACGACCGATAGAAGTCGTTTTCACCATCTGTGAAGAGGGGGGGCTGAATGGAGCCAAGAACCTGGATGTATCTAAGCTGAGCGCCAAGCATGGAATTGCAATAGACTCCGGTGGCCCTATAGGCACTATATACAACAGCGGCCCTTCCCAGGACAGCTTTCATGTCAAGATCATCGGGAAAACGGCCCATGCCGGAATGGAACCTGAAAAAGGAGTTAGCGCCATAGGGATAGCTGCAGAGGCCATTTCGTCCATGCCCCTCTACAGGGTAGACGAAGACACTACAGCCAATATAGGTACAATTTCGGGAGGAGTCGCTACAAATATAATAGCTTCAGATGTGGTCATAACCGCGGAAGCTAGAAGCAAATACAACGAAAAGCTAGACCCCCAAAGCGAGACTATGAAGCGCATATTCGAAGATACGGCATCAGAAATGGGCGGGAAGGCCGTAGTGAATGTCAAGAGGGAGTACGGCGCTTTCAATGTCCCAGAAAGTCAACCGTTTGTATCGGAGCTGAAAGACGCTTTTTCTAGAGCCGGATTCGACCCGGTGTGCAAGTATGTAGGTGGCGGCGGCGATGCAAATATCTACTTTGAGCACGGAATAAATGTGGTGAACATATCCTCGGGAATGACAGATGTCCACACTGTAAAAGAGTCTATAAGAATTGAAGATATGTACAGTTGTTCTAAAGTCTTGCTTGACTTTTTAGCTTCCATATTGTAGAATTTGTCTATACATGTGGGAAAGTAGCTCAGCTGGTTAGAGTGCCACCTCGACAAGGTGGAAGTCGCTGGTTCGACCCCAGTCTTTCCTACCATAGACAGCTTTACTTAGCAAAACCCCGGCTCAATTGAGCCGGGGTTTTTTAGTCTATAAGCTTTTCAGCTGTAAACTTTCTTGTTGCAACCTTTATCAAAAAGTAGTCGGCAACGGCTACTGCCACTCCAATAGTCAGCAGTATTATTTCGTTTAGCAAAAACAGCCCTGTAGTCTGCCCCACTATAAGCATCACAACTGGAATGACTACGAACCCACTCATCTGCTGCGCTTCCTGAAAAGTGCTCACTCTTGCAGAGACTATCACCATAAATATTATGCCTAGAAGCGCTACCGCCGGAGATATCAGAAGTATCGTTATTATCCACTTCGCATTTGGAAATATGAGGCTCTCAAAGTATCTCCATCCCCCCACGTTGACTATAGCTCCGAAGACCACAAAAGAAGCTAGCGTCACCCCATATGCAGGCACAAAAGTGGAGACTACCTTTGAAAAGAAAAGCTCTTTTATGCTCATAGGCGTATAGAGAAGTGTCTCCAGCGTCTTTCGCTCTTTTTCTCCCACAAAGCTGCTCGCTCCTAGTATGCTAGAGGTCATTATAGGTATCAAAATAAAGAACACAGGAAAGATGTAGTTTACGGTCAGGTATATCAGCAGCTGCACATCGCTTTCAAAGACCTCCGATGGATCTAGAAGCGATAGCATGGGCTTCAAATCTCCCATCTCTCCAGCGCCAAGCTCAGCTGTCGCAAATATGACTACGGGAAATATAACCACAAATACAATCGGAACTATTAGCATTGGAAGCAGCATCATCTTGTTTCCAATTACCTCTTTTACATCCTTGTATATCATAGCTTTTTGAGCAGAATTCATTTTTTCTCACCACCTTGATATGCAAAGTAGAGGTCCTCTAAACTCCAATGCGACTGGTCGGCCTCATATATATCTCCGCCAGCACTTACTATCGCATTGACTATGCCAGAGGCTTCCTTGTCTCCGGAAATGGGCAATCTGTAAATTCCGCTCTCCTCATCCAAGTATCCTCTGTATTCAGATGGCAAGTTATCCCCTCTTATGTTTAAGTGTATTCCGCTGTTTTTTTCCTTCAAGAGCTCTTCAAATGTCCCGAAGCCTATAAGCCTTCCCTTGTTCAGAAAGCCGTAGAGAGAACATATCTCCTCGGCGTACTTAAGCTGATGTGTGCATAGAAACACAGTCACTCCATGCTCTTTTGCAAGCCTTTTTATCATATGCGAGACACTTCTTGCGCTTTCAGGGTCAAGCCCCGAAGTAGGCTCGTCTAGAAAAAGCACCTTGGGGCTGTGAAGCAGCGCCCTCGCCAAGGACATCCTCTTCTTCATACCTGTGCTGTAAGCCTTGACTTTCTTGTCTTTGTGCTCATATAGCCCAAGCGTATTTAGAAGCTCTTCGCTCCGGCTGGATATTTCCGACTTCTCCATGGAATATAGCTTGCCGAAAAAGTCCAGATTCTCCCACGCTGTGAGATTTTCATAGGATGATGCCGTCTCCGTCATCACCCCTGAAATCCTATGCGCTTCTGCCACATTCTCTCTGACGTCTATCCCGTGGATATTCACTCTTCCTTCAGTCTTCTCCAGAATTCCGTTTATAACCCTTACCGCTGTAGTCTTTCCAGATCCATTGGGGCCTAGAAATCCAAATATCTCTCCTTGCGGTATGCTGAATGTAAGAGAGTCTAGAACCCTAGACTCTCCAAAATTTTTGCTTAGGCCTTCCACTTCTATAGCCTTCAAATCTAAAACCTCCCAAATACAATTCTATTTCAATAGGGATTATTATAAAAATATACCCAAACTGCAATAACCATAGCCAGTGTAATCGCAGAAGCTATTCCCAGAATCTTGTTTTTTCTAATCACTCCATATACTATTCCCGCAATCGAAGCTATCGAAAGAACTATCCCTAGTAGCATTCTCCTCACTCCTTCTACTTGAACATATCTCCAAGCCCTCTAGTTATCTCGCCCATGGGATTGTTCATGCCTGGGTTCTCTCCCTTTCTGGCTCCAACGGCTTTTGAAATCCTATCGGCCATCCTGCTGAAAGGCAGCGACTGTATCCATACATGTCCTGGCCCTGTAAGAGTAGCCAGAAAAAGCCCTTCCCCTCCAAAGAGACCGCTCTTTATGTCTCCAGCAAATGCGACGTCATAGTTTACAGTCTCGCTCATAGCCACAAGGCATCCTGTGTCCAGCCTTAACACTTCCCCAGGCGAAAGCTCTTTTTTTACTATCGTTCCGCCTGCATGTATAAATGCAAGCCCGTCCCCTGTGAGCTTCTGCATTATAAAGCCTTCTCCACCGAAGAGACCGGAGCCTATTCTCTTGTTCAGATGAATTCCAACAGAGATTCCCTTAGCTGCGCATAGAAAGGCATCTTTCTGGCATATGAGGGAAGTTCCAAACTCCTTTATCTCCACAGGTATTATCTTCCCAGGATAAGGTGCTGCGAATGCCACATGCGACTTTCCAGGCCCCATATTCTGAAACGAAGTCATAAAGAGGCTCTCCCCTGTAAGTACTCTTTTTCCTGCACCCATAAGCTTGCCCATAAGGCCTTTTCCATCGTCTGTTCCGCTGCCATCTCCGAATATGGTGTCCATCTTTATGTCAGGCTCCATATACGTCATGCCCCCGGCTTCAGCGACTACGCTTTCTCCAGGGTCTAGCTCTATCTCCACAAGCTGCATATCGTCTCCGTATATCACATAGTCTATTTCGTCAGCTTGCTTGAAATTTCCCTGCGGTCCCGAAACCACCTTCGCGCCACACTCCCCACAGAATTTTGCATTGTCAGCTATATTTGCTCCACAGTTGTTGCATTTCATCTCTCTATCTCTCCTCTAGTCTAGTTTTTGTCCACATTCCGGGCAGAATTTAAGCCCACTTTCAATCTCCGAGCCGCAGCTTGGACATTTCGCCGAACTTCCTGCTGGCTCTGCCGCCACTTCGGAATTCACTTCACTCTCCATATTATACCCGCATTCCGGACAGAACTTCTTTCCAACCTCCACATTGTTTCCGCATGAAGGGCAAGGTTTCGTCTCCATTCTGACCGTGTTTTCTCCCCCTGCTCCATCGGCTTTTATGGATTCTATCTGAGCTTCTATAACCTTTATCTGCTCATTCGCCTGTGCTATCTGTCTGCAGTGCTCTGAAGGCTCAGGCTCCAACGCCACGCCGTTTTCGAACTCTTTCCAGTAGTACTCCCCTATCTGCTGCTTCGACCTTGTTATCTTGTTTTTTTCTTCGCTTATCCTGGAGTTAAGCTTCTGTATCTCCAGAAGATCGCTTGCCTTGTCAGTTGCATCTTTAGCCATATTGCTTAGTTTATCAAATAAACCCATTTCAATCCCTCCAATTATATATCTAATACTTATACAGTGCATCTTTTATTTTCAGTAGATTTATACCCCGATTCCAATGTCTGCAACTTTTTTTTGAAATAGCTTGAATTTCTAGCGTTTCAATATTAAAATGTTCTTTAAACTTATTAAATTAGAGGAGCGTGTATTTAAAGATGGAATCTGACCCTGAACAGAATAGTTTGATATTTCGATTTGCGCTAATATTATTTCTCACAGCAGTCAATGCGTTTTTCGCCTCAGCCGAAATGGCCATGGTTTCTTTGAACAGAAATAGACTGACGTCATTGGCCAAAAAAGGCAATAAAAAGGCGGTCTTGCTTGAAAAGCTTCTGTCTGAGCCGACTAAGTTTCTTTCCACAATACAGGTCGGAATAACTCTGGCTGGCTTTTTTTCAAGTGCGTCAGCAGCTACTGGTATTTCCGGAGTTTTCGGGGAGTTCCTCGGAGGTTTTGGGATACCTTACGGGACTCAAATAGCCTTTGTGGTCGTCACAGTTCTGCTTTCATATGTGACTCTCGTGTTTGGAGAGCTATACCCCAAGAGGCTCGCACTTCAAAATTCAGAGAAAATTGCGATGTTCTCTGTCAAGCCCATCATGGTAGTATATAAAATCGCCATGCCATTTGTAAAGCTACTTTCAATTTCAACCAGCCTGCTGATAAGGCTGACCGGCATGGAGACCAAGGGGCTTGAAGAGAAGGTCTCTCGTGAAGAAATTCGCTCTCTTATAGGAGTAGGTCAGGAGCATGGTGTGATAAACGAGACTGAGCGAGAAATGATAGACAGCATCTTCAGATTTGACGACAAGATCGCCAAGACGGTTATGACTCCCAGGACAGAGGTATTTATGCTGGACTTGGATATGCCCTACAGCGACTATGTCGACTCCATTGTAAGCGAAAAACATTCCAGAATACCTGTCTACCGTGGCGATATAGACAATATAATCGGGATTCTCAACTTAAAGGATTTCTTGACAGAAGCCTATGAGCTCGGCTTTGAAAACGTAGATATCGAGAAGATTATGAGGCCGCCTTATTTTGTGCCTGAGCGAAAGTATATAGACGATCTGTTTAAAGAGCTTCAGGCATCTAACACCCATATAGCTGTGCTTATAGACGAGTACGGCGGATTCTCTGGCATAGTCACCGTAGAGGATCTGCTTGAAGAGATTGTCGGAGAAATCTATGACGAATTCGACGAGGAAGACTCCAACATAAAGAAGATTTCGGAAAGCGAGTATCTTATCCGGGGTCTTGCCACTGTAGAGGATTTAAATGAGCTGCTGCATCTCAACTTGAATGAAGACTCAGAGGAGTACGACACTTTGGGTGGGCTATTACTTCACCTCATAGAGTATATCCCGGAGCCAGGCGAGAAAAAAACTGTGGAATACAAGAATCTGCTTTTCGATATAGCTTTGGTAAAAGACAACAGGATAGAGCTTGTAAAGCTCACTATACTGCCTGATAGGGATTCAAAGGAATCTGCCAAAGGTACGAGCCCGACTGAATAGTCTGGCTCTTTTTTATTGACTTGAGCCTGAATTTATGGTATATAAGAATTATGAATCTGGCACTCATCTGCGAAGAGTGCTAATAGTTTTCAAGGAGGAGATTTACTTTGACAGTGAAACAGTTTCAAGCCGAATCCAAAAGACTTCTGGATTTAATGATCAATTCAATCTACACCCACAAGGAGATCTTCCTAAGGGAGCTTATCTCAAACGCAAGCGACGCCATAGACAAGATATACTACAAGTCGCTTACAGACGAGAGCCTGGAGTTCAGTCCTGAAAGCTACTCTATAAAGCTCGTTCCAGACAAGAGCTCTAGAACTCTTAAAATTGTAGACACAGGTATAGGCATGACGGAAAGCGAGCTCGAGGAGAGCCTGGGAATCATAGCCAAGAGCGGTTCTCACGCATTCAAGAGCGAGAACGAGCTGAAAGACGGCTACGACATAATAGGACAATTCGGGGTTGGATTCTACTCCGCCTTTATGGTGGCAGACAAGGTTACCGTGGTCTCCAAGGCGCTGGGCAGCGAACAGGCCTACAGATGGGAGTCTGAAGGAGCTGAGGGCTACACAATAGAGCCTTGTGAAAAAGAGTCTGTGGGAACCGAGATAACACTTTCCATAAAGGAGAACACAGAAGACGAGAACTACGACGAATACCTCGACAAGTACAGACTAAGACAGATAGTCAAGAAGTACTCGGACTTTATAAGATACCCTATAGTTATGGAGATGGAGAAGTCCAAACTGAAAGAAGGCTCGGAAGACGAGTACGAGAACTATGTCGAAGAAGAGACAGTAAACAGCATGGTGCCTATCTGGAAGAAGAACAAGAGCGAACTCAGCGACAAGGACTACGAAAATTTCTACTCAGAGAAGCACTACGGATTCGACAAGCCTCTTATGCATATACACACAAGCGTAGAAGGGGCTGTCAGCTACAATGCGATACTCTACATTCCTGAGAGCGTGCCTTTCGACTTCTACACACCTGAGTATGAAAAAGGGCTTGAGCTCTACTCTAGCGGCGTGATGATAATGAGCAGATGTGCAGATTTGCTTCCAGACTACTTCAGCTTTGTTAAGGGCCTTGTGGACTCTGAAGACCTATCTCTGAACATATCTAGAGAGATGCTGCAGCATGACAGACAGCTGAAGCTCATAGCCAAAAACATCAAGAACAAGATAAGAAATGAGCTTAAGTCTCTGCTCAAGAACGACAGGGAGAAGTACGAATCTTTCTACAAGTCATTTGGAAGACAGCTCAAGTTCGGAGTATACAGCGATTTCGGAGCCAACAAAAAAGACCTAGAGGAACTGCTTCTGTTCCCGTCTTCAAAAGACAAGTCGCTTGTGTCGCTTAAAGAGTACCTTGACAGAAAACCTGAAGACCAGAAGTATATCTACTACGCAACTGGGGAGTCTTTGGAGAGGATAGAGAAGCTTCCTCAGACTGAGATGGTCCTAGACAAGGGGTACGAGATACTCTACTTTACAGATGAAGTAGACGAGTTCGCCATAAAGATGATGCGCTCTTACGGAGACGTGGAGTTTAAGTCTGTCTCAAGCAGCGACCTTGGAATAGAAGGCGAAGACGAGATCAAAGACGACGACACTGAGCACAAGGACATGTACGAAAAGATGAAAGAGATACTGGGCGACAGAGTCAGCTCTGTAAAGTCGTCTTCAAGGCTTAAGAGCCACCCTGTATGCTTCTCTAGCGAGGGAGATATCTCTGTCGAGATGGAGAAAGTGCTTAACGCTATGCCTTCTGGTGAAAAGGTGAAGGCTGAGAAAGTGTTGGAGATAAACACAGGCCACAGTGTTTTCAGCTCGCTTGAAAATGCTTTCAAGTCAGACCAGGAGAAATTTGCCCTCTACACAGAACTGCTGTACAGCCAAGCTGTGCTTATAGATGGGCTTTCAGTTGGAGACCCTGTGGAATTTGCAGACAATATATGCAAGCTTATGGTTTAAAAAAGAGCACCCGGAACCGGGTGCTCTTCACTTTTTTAGCCCAGCTTGGGCTTTATGCGCTCTATATAGTATGATATGGCCAGGCTCATCGCATAGTCATAGACAACGAACAGTATCTCCGAAACCATCACCACGATCCAAATAGACAGGGGAAGCTTTAGCTGTTCCGACAAAAACAGCTTTCCGACCGAGTAGCCTAAAAAAGCCAGTACATTAAACACTATTGCTTTAATCAGCCACTCAAGCTCAAATCTGTTCAGTCTCTCTATGGCGTATTTCGCCAAGGGATATACCCCAAAAAAGAATATATACGAGAGCACAAACAGCTTATCTGGAACCAAGGCAAACCCAAGCGCCGAAGACGCAGCGTATACGAGTGCTCCTACTTTTAAATCCGTCTCCACTACAGCTATAGCCACAAGCACAGATGAAGCAGCCAGCAGCGAAAGCTTTGTAGTCACAAGGACCGTGGAGAGGTAGAGCACTACGACGGAAAGCACCGTTATCATGGCGCCTCTTGATATATCTCTAGTCTTTCTATTTCTCATACGGACCCCTAGCAGCAGCTTATGAAGTCGCCGCCACAGCACTCGCAGCAGCAGTCTGTACATATAAGGCATGTGCACATGTCACAGCACGAGCCTGAGCTCTGCCTGTAGCCGCCTTGATTGCCGTAAGACCTGTAGCCCTGGTTTCTGTAGTTAAAGTTGTACATGGCATTCCTGTATTCCATATTCCCGGGCTCCATCTGCGAAGCCAGGTTTATATGCTGGTAGGCCTGGTCGTACCAGCCTTTCTTCAAGTACACAACTCCCATAAGGTAGTTCCACTCGGCTCCCCTGGTTGATATCCTTGAGAGCATGGACTCCGCTCCTGAGATATTTCCTCGCTCTATCATAGACCTTATCTCGCCGTAGCCAACTCCAGACTGACTGTTGTAGCTCGAGCTTTGGCTTTTACTGTAATTTCCGCTGCCACTGGCGGCCGTCTTCCCAGCAAGCTGGTCGTAGGCCTGATTTACCTCTTTCAGCTTCTCCTGTGCAAGATCTGACAGGGGGTTGTTTGCGTACTGGTCCGGATGGTACTTCTTTACAAGACGCTTGTACGCCAGTTTTATCTCCTCTATGCTGCTCCCTCTTTGTACACCTAGTACTTCGTATGGATCTCTCAACTCTTCTCGTCTCCCTTCTTGCCTAAAATTCTCTCCATTTTGAATCTCATACCCATATAAACTATGTTTTCAACTATCTCCCTGTTTCTGTAGAGCTCCAAGACCTCAAGTGATTTGGAGACATTGTCCAGCGTAAAAGTCAGGGAAAACTCCACCCTCTCGACTATCCTGGACTTGAACTCCTCTAGCGTCTCGTCTTCGCTGTATTCATACTGAAGCAGCAGCGGATTGTAGCTGTTTTCTTTCAAATCGTTCTCCATATCTTCAAATGCATCCAAGATATAGATCCATCTGCCCAAGTTGTAGCCCATAAAGCCAAGCGCTCTCTTTACACCCTCGTCCTCTATATACTCGGGAGTGGCTATAGCTTCCATAAGCTTTCCAAATGTATCCGCCGCTTCATCCACCACTTTGCAGCTTTCGGACTCCAGCGCTGAAAGCCTCTCAAGACTCTCCGCTATAGCTCTGTGCTTTTCCGGGTGCTTGAAAGCGGACTTTCTAAATGCAAGTGCAAACGGAATATCGGCGAAAAGCGATTTAAAAGACTTCTCGTCTCTCCAGTCGTCTCTCAACTTGTGGTGTATCAGCGCCATGGATAGATCCGCCGTATACTCAAGCGCTCTGTTCTCTAAAGCTACTGGTTTCTTCTTCAGCGGGTTCGAGATACAGCCCTCTCTCGCAAACCTGTCGGGCTCCTCTTCAAGCGAAGAGAGCACTATCCCTAGAAACGCCAAGTCGTAGTTCAGCCCCAGCCTGGAAAGCTGGCTGTAGTTTCTTCCCATGGACTTGCACAGCCCGCAGTAGTACCCCCTGAAAACATCGTACTCTCTCATCTTCAACTCCGGCTTATACGGTGTTATATATCCAAACAAGTTTTCACACTCTTCTCTTTTTAGTCTATACTTCCTATACTTCATTTTATCATATTTCAGAATCTTTCGCGAATTAGAAAAGACACCTTCCGGTGCCTTAAGTTTAAAACTGACTGTATAGTGGTATTATATGCGGCTTTCCTGTCTCTGGATTCTCCACCAAGTTGACTTTGAGCCCGTATACCTCCTCTATATTGGACGCTGTAAGCACTTCTTCAGGGCTTCCCTTGGCCACTATCTCGCCTTTGCTTATAAGGAACAGCTTGTCGCTGTACTCCGCCGCCAAGTTAAGGTCGTGAAGTATGGCCACCACAGTGACCCCCTTTTCCCTGTTCAGCTTTCTGACTGTGTCTAAAAGCTCTATCTGATACCTCAAGTCTATATGGGATATGGGCTCGTCCAGCAGCATTATATCTGCGCTCTGGGCTATGGCTCTCGCTATTATGGCCCTCTGTCTCTCGCCTCCGCTTATGCCGTTTATCTTCTTCTCTCTCAAGTGGACTATGTCCACCATCTTCATGGCGCACTCCACTATCTCTAGGTCGACTTCACTCTCAGACTGAAACCTCCTGAGGTATGGAGATCGCCCCATCATAACAATGTCCTCAACCGAAAAGTCAAACTCCACTGCCGTGTTCTGCGGAACTGTAGCCACTGTCTTTGCAAGCTCCTTTTTTGTGTAAGTCTTTGCGTCTCTCTCATTTAGATATATGCTTCCGCCCTTCAACTCAAGCGCAGAAGAAATCAGCTTAAAGAGAGTTGTCTTTCCCGAGCCGTTCGGCCCTATTACGCTGTAGAATTTCCCCACTTCCACCTGAAAGTCTATACCACGGAGCACTTTCTCCTCTCCATAGCTCCAGCTTAAATTTCTCACCTCTATGGCGCTCTTCATCAATTCACCTTCTTGCTCTTTATAAGTAGATATATGAAATAAGGGGCTCCAAATACAGAGGTTATGGCCCCGACCGGTATCTCTACAGGAGGGATAGCCGTCCTCGCTATAGTATCTGAAACTATCATAAATATGGCCCCTCCCAGGGCGGAGAAAGGCACCAGCGTCCTGTTGTCCGGCCCTGTCATAAGCCTTATGGTGTGGGGTATTATAAGCCCCACAAAGCCTATTATTCCGCTTACAGCAACTGTAGCTCCAACCAACAGAGATGTTACGCCTAGCAGTATCTTCTTCACCTTTTCGACCTCTACTCCAAGCCCCTTGGCCGTCTCATCACCCATAAGCATTATGTTCAAATCTCTCGAGAATATCGTTATGGCTACCACTCCTGCCGCCACAAAAGGAGCTAGCAGCCTGACCTGAGTCCAGCTGGCCGCTGATACGCTTCCCATAAGCCAGAAGACTATCTTCTCCACTTGAGCTCTGTTAAAGAGCATCATCAACGATATTATCGAAGACAGCAGATAGCTTACCGATATTCCCGCCAGTATGAGCGAGACTATTGGAACTCTGTTCCCCACCTTGGCTATGCTGTAGACAAGGACTATGGTCCCTATAGCTCCTACAAAGGCCATGACGGTAGTTCCTCCAAGCCCCATGATTCCACCACCTACTCCAAACAAGAGTGCCAGAGTGGCCCCAAGGGCCGAGCCTGACGACACTCCCAGCACATAGGGGTCGGCCATAGGGTTTTTAAACATCCCCTGGAAGGCCGCCCCCGAAACCGAGAGACCCGTTCCCACAAGCCCCGCCAGTGCTATCCTCGGCAGACGCAGTTTCCATATTATATTTATATACTTCTGATCTATATCTCCTACGTCTACAAAGCTTCCCACAAAGGGCAGTTTGTGAGTCAATATCCTAAGGGCCTCCTCTACCGATATGTCCGCCACTCCCATCATGCTTGTAATTAAAATCAGGACTCCTAGAATAAGGAGTCCTCCTGAAAACATCAATCTGTATCTTCTTCTATTCTCTATAAAGGCCATTTAAATCCTTCTTTCTATTTGAAAGCTTCTGGATGCAAAAGCTCTGCAAGCTCTTCCAGTCCGTCTGCAAGCCTAGGACCTTGCCTGTCCAGCTTGTTGTTGTCTATCTCGTAGAGTTTCCCCTCTTTCACCGCTCTAAGGTCGCTGTAGCCGTTTGCCGACTCTATTCCAGCTTTAGAGTCAAAGTACTTGGAGCATACCAGCACGTCCGGGTCTTTCTCTACAAGCTTTTCAAGGCTGTACTTCCAGCCCTCTGCATCGTCTGCCGCATTCGTTCCTCCGGCCATCTCTATCATCTGGGCTATAAAAGTCTCTTTGGTGGCTGTAAAGTCTCCAGATTCCCCGTATCCTACAACGTAGTAGACAGAAGGCTTCTCTAGCCCCTCCACCTTGGACTTGACATCCTCTACTTTGGCTTTCATACCGTCTACAACTTCCTGGGCGTTGGCTTCTCTGTTCATAACCTTGCCAAGCTTATCTATAGTCTCGTAGACTCCTTCAAAACTCTCTTCCCCGTAGAGAACCACTACTTTTATTCCCGCTTCCTCCAGCTTCTCCAGCACCTCTTTTTGAAAGTGAGTCGAAGCCACCACTATATCCGGGTCTAGCTCCACCATCTTCTCTATGCTTGGATCAGTCAAGCTCCCTACAGACTCCACATCCGAAACCTCTACTGGGTAGTCGCAGTAGTCTGTCCTTCCTATAAGCTTGTCTCCAGCTCCTATCGCGTATATAGATTCTGTTATATTCGGGGCCACAGATACCACTGTCTGAGGCTCCTCTTCAATTACAACTTCCCTTTCGTACGAATCCACTATAGTCATAGGGTAGCCCTCTGACTTGGATAGCTCAGACTTCTCCGTGTTTTTTCCGCAGCCTGCAAATGCAAAGAGCATAGCCATAATCAGCAGTATGCTTTTCAAATTCCTTTTAATCAATCCGATCACTCCTTCTATTTTCTGTAAAAAAAATACACCCATGGGTGCGAGAATATTCCTATATACTCTCATCCTCCCTCCGAAGATACAGTCTGTATGCATATGGCAGGTCTCCTGACTTGTGATTCGCCTTACTCTCCAGCCTTCTCGGTCTTCCCAATGGCTTTTCTGGATTTCATCCTCACCTACAGTAGCGGGGGCTGTAGCGGATTTTGACCGCTTTCCCTTTTAACTCTTTCAAGCACCCTATGCAGTATTAACTTGTCAGCTACATTATATCAGTTTATTGTTCAAAACAAAAGCGACTCTTTGAAAGTCGCTCTGCTCTAAACTATATCTGCTTTCTCGACAGCTATCATCTTGCCATCTATTCCTGACTTAAGCTCCGGATCTATTCGGTTGTAGAGATACTCCCCCATCTCATGCACCTTTTGTCTGTTTTCAGGGCTCGCCTTCTTGGATATCTCTCTCAGTGCCTTGTATATGGATAGCACCACAGATACATCGCCCTTTCCGTAATTCACTATCTGGTAGAAAGTGTAGTAGAGCTCTTTTTCAAAGGATATGGCCTCGTAGAAAGTGCCTGACTTTCCGTCTTCGGAATTTTTGACTAGATAGCCCTCCTCTAGATCTGCTATCTTCCCCATAAGCACGCCCAGTATTCTGATGCAGTGGTTCGCTGTATTCGGGTCGTTTATTCCTGGCGATATGGCCCTTAGAGCTATCTCCACTATCTTCTGCACAGAGAAGTCGAAGTCCTGAAGCTCGTTTCTCTCTATCCCTATAGTGACGGCATTTAAAAGCCTGCCTTTGTCGAAGTCCGTAACCTCTTTCATCTCTGAAAATCGCAGCCTTAAAAGCTCCGTCTCGTCTGTCACAAACTGACCAATCACCTTCTCTAGCAATACCTTGGCGGAAAGCTCTTTGGCCATGCTCTCCAATGCTTCCTTGTCCACTAGCTGTATATATCCGCTTCTATCGCTCTTTATACAGACTTCATACGGAAATCCTTTAAGTTCCAAGCTCTTCTCCAGCTTCACCTCTTCGACAGACTTTCTATAGCCTTCTATATTCTCCAGGGCCTCCCGGTATAGCCTGTCTATCAGATTATTAGCCTGTATCAAGTTTCCCACATGGTTTATAAAGACAGAGAAATACACCAGGCAGATTATGGAGTATATAACTCCCACTGTAGCCGAGATGACAAGGTATTCCGAAATGCTCTCTCTCATAAATAGAAGGGAAAGTATTGAGTAGATAAACCCGCCCATAAATATCCCCAGCACCTTCATGGTTATGCTGTCGTCTAGAAAGTTCTCGACAGTCCTCGGAGAGTACTGAGAGGTGTACATGGTCAGCACCACCATTATTGTGGAGAAGGTGAAAGTCGTCATTGTGAGGAGCGAGCCTGCTATTGCCCCTAGTATAGTCTGGGCCAGATCGACTTTTGTAAACATTATCCGTGGCAATACAAGCTCTGGATCGAACAGAGTCCTAGTGTCTATAGCCAGCACTATGGCTACCATTACAGTGGACATTATTCCGTGAATAGCAGGATATAGCCATACACTCTTCTTCATCTTAAGTATAAGCTTCTTGAACATTTCGATTCCCTCCAAAATTCTATATAAACCCTTTATACCCAGATTTAATTCAAACCAGCTAACTCTGTCGCTTCAATTTGTTGTAAGATATAGTGGAGGTGATTTTATGAATCAATATACGGATTTGCTTGAGTCCCAAAAGCGATATATGAGAGATGCTGAGTTTCTGGACCTTAACTCCAGGATATCAGCTCTAAAGAAGCTCAAGTCAGCCATAGTCGAACACGAGTCTGAGCTGATCTCGGCACTAGAGCACGATCTCGGCAAACACATATTTGAATCCTATTTAAGCGAAGTCGGATTTGTATACGACAGTATAAACTATGCCATAAAGAATTTGAAGAAGTGGATGAAGCCCAAGAAAGTCAGAAACGATTTGGCCCAGTTTCTGGGCAAGTCCATGGTCTACCCTTCCCACTACGGGTCTGTGCTTATAATAGGCTCTTACAACTACCCCTTTCAACTGACTATCGAACCTCTGGTGGGAGCTATCTCGGGAGGCAATACTGCGGTGCTTAAGCCTTCAGAGTACGCTGCAAAAACTGAGTCTGTAATTGAAAAGATAATATCTTCGTCGTTTGATGAAAGTTATATAGCTGTGGTCAAGGGTGATTACAAGGTGAACAGCGCTCTGCTGGACCTTGAATTCGACTATATCTTCTTCACCGGAAGCGTGAACGTGGGAAAGATAGTCATGGAAAAAGCCAGCAAACATCTGACGCCAGTTACACTTGAGCTTGGAGGCAAATCTCCAGCCATAGTTGACAAGACGGCCGATTTAAAGCTGGCCGCAGACAGAATCATCTGGGGCAAGCTCTTGAATTCAGGTCAGACATGTGTAGCTCCCGACTATGTGCTTGCAGACAGGACAGTGGCTTCCGAGCTACTCATAGAGCTGAAGTCGGCCATTGTCAGGTTTTACGGAGAAAATGCAGCCTTGAGCGAGGACTACGGACGAATAATAAACAGGCGCCATATGGAGAGGCTATCGTCTATTCTCCAAGCTGACAGTGAAAAGATTGCATTTGGTGGTTCTTTCGACATGGTCTCCAATTTCATAGAGCCCACGCTGATATGGGACGCATCCCTAGACGACAGCTCCATGCAGGAGGAGATATTCGGCCCTATACTTCCAATAGTGCTTTATGACGACTTTTGCGACATCGAACATGCCATATCCAAGAATCCAAAGCCGCTTTCACTCTACCTGTTCACATCCGACGACAAGCTGAGCGAACGAATTATCTCCAAGTTTCAGTTCGGTGGAGGCTGCGTAAACGACACTATCCTGCACGTGGCTTCAAAGCATTTGCCTTTCGGCGGAGTAGGCCAGTCTGGTACAGGACGGTATCACGGGGTCCACAATTTCGAGACTTTCACCTACAAAAAGGGGATTGTGAAGAGAAAGGGCAAGTTCGGCATAAGCATAGCTTCTCCGCCCTATGGAAACAAGCTCAGGTGGATCAGAAAACTATGGAAGTAGCTCTGAAAAAATGACATTTTTTTAATTTGACATAGAGCTTGTCAGTATATAGAATTGTGTTTGCGGAACTTGCTTTTTGAGTTTGGGATTCTAATGCTTTCATATCTGTTTCTGACTTATCAGGTGTGAAAGCATTTTTTATTTTAAGTCTATTTTAGGGAGGTAACCTTATGTCTAATTTAAATCGAGAGGCTGATAAGCGAGAAACCTTTTCTTCCGGCCTTGCAGTATTTTTTGCCACTCTCAGTTCGGCAGTGGGGCTAGGGAATATATGGAAGTTCCCCTACATGGTCGGCGAAAACGGGGGTGGAGCTTTTATTTTGATCTACCTTGTATGTGTATTTCTAGTTGGTATGCCTGTGGCCATATCGGAGTTCTTCATAGGCAGAAAGACTCGCTCAAACGCTGTAGACGCTTTTGAAAAGCTAAAGCCCGGAAGTTCTTGGAAGTTCGTAGGCTACTTAGGGGGAATTACCAGCTTTTTCGTAATGCTCTTCTACTCGACTGTAGGTGGATGGGTTTACAGGTACACTTTCAAAGCCCTTAGCATGGACTTCAAGTCTGTAGGCTCTATGTCCATAGAAGACGCCAGCCTTTTCGTGTCTTCGGAGTTTGGAAATGTAGTCTCGAGCCCTGTGGCCCCTATACTGTGGCAAATTGCCTTCACAGGGGTAGTTGCACTTATAATATTTGCAGGAGTAAAGAACGGAATAGAGAAAGTCACAAAGACGCTTATGCCTGTGCTTCTAGTGCTGATAGTCCTGTGTGCTGCAAGGTCGCTCACACTGGAAGGTGCCAGGGAGGGGATAGACTTCCTATTCACAGCCGACTTCTCAGCCATAACGCCAGGAGTGCTCTTGGCTGCACTTGGGCTTGCTTTCTTTAAGTTGTCTTTAGGCATGGGAACTATGATAACCTATGGCAGCTACTTCACAAAAGACAACAATATGTCTGCCACATCTGCAAAGGTCGCTATATCTGACATAGCTGTTTCAATGCTTGCAGGTCTGGCCATATTCCCTGTTGTCTTTACATTTGGACTCGAGCCAGGCGAAGGCCCTGGACTTCTGTTTAACACCATACCGCTTGTCTTTTCCAGAATACCGTTTGGAAACGTGCTCATTGTGGCTTTTTTCCTCTTGGCTTCGATAGCGGCTACTACGGCCATGACTTCGATGATGGCTGTTCCAGTTTCGATATTGAACGAAAAATTCAAGCTTAACAAGGGGCTTTCGGTTCTGATAGTGGCCGGGATAGTCTCTGCTATAGGAGCTCTTACTGTCCATCCTTCAAGCCTTCTAGGGCATATACAGCTTTTCGGAAAGAGCTTCTTCGACCTCTACGACTTTTTGGCGTCCAATATATTTATGCCGGTTGGAGGACTTCTGACTGTAGTATTCGTTGGATGGTTTGTGAAGAAAGTTCTGCTGTTCGATGAACTCTCAAATGGCGGCACAGTGAAAAACCAAGCCTACCTTAAGGCCTATGGTTTTCTAGTGAAGTTTGTGACTCCGCTGCTGCTGATATTTATATTCCTAAGCTCAATAGGAATTTTAAGTATGTAAAAAAACTCAGGGAATTTTCCCTGAGTTTTTTAATCGTCTTCCACCATCTTCTCCACTAGGTTTATCATCACCGGCACAAATATCCTGCCAAGCGGATACCCTATAGAAAGCCCCCTTAGCGACGACTTCAGCCAAGTGCTTAAAAATACGTCCCATGGAGTCATATTCATCATGGTTATCACAAGCGATATCGAAAGTGAAAGCGAGAGCGATATGAGAAAGCCCGATAGAAGGCTGGCATATCTTCTCTGTATTTTCATCGTCTCACATCCAGTCTATCCAACTTTTATGCGATTCTCCAGCAGTTCTTCAAGCTCCTTCACGGAGATAGGCTTGCTGAAATAGTACCCTTGGGCTAAGTCGCAACTTGCCTTTCTCAGGAAATTAGCCTGTCCCTCGGTCTCTATGCCTTCAGCTATAACCTGAAGCCCCATATTGTGGGCAAGACCCATTATGCTCTCAAATATATAGGATTCATGGTTTGCATCGACTATGTCTACAAGGAACTCCCTGTCTACTTTGAGCACGTCTATTGGAAGCTTGTGAAGGTATGTAAGCGAGGAATACCCCGTTCCAAAGTCGTCTAGAGCAACTGAAACGCCTATCTTTCTGAACTCGTTAAGCGTCTCTATCGACCTCTCTAAACTGTCTATTATGGCAGTTTCAGTTATCTCCAAGCAGAAGTTCATGGGGTCTACGTCGTACTCATCTATCTTCTCTTTTATAAACTCCATCATTCCTGGCTGGTTTATAAGCTTACTTGAAAGGTTTATAGACACCTTGAACCCATCGTACCCTTTCTTTTTCCATAAATCTATCTGCTTGCAAGCGACCTCTATTGTCCAGTCTGTTATTTCTTTTATATATCCGTTCTGCTCTGCAAAAGGTATGAACTCTCCTGGAGATATAAATCCTCTCTCAGGATGTATCCATCTTATAAGTCCCTCAACGCCGACCAATTCTCCTGTTTGCAAGTCAACCTGAGGCTGGTATACCATAAAAAGCTCTCTGTTGCATATGGCATTTCTCAAGTGGTTGCTCATAAATATATGCTTCCACGTCTTGTCTCTCATGTCGGGCCTATATATGGCCACACCGTCTTTCCCATTCTCCTTTACATGGAACATAGCCGTATCGGAGTTTTGAAGCAATGTCTCTATGCTTCTGCCATGCTCTGGGTACATGGCCACTCCCATGCTGGTGGAAAGAAAGAACTCCTGATTGTCAAGAATCCAAGACTGCTTGAACCTTGAAAGTATCTCATCTGTATATTGCTTTATGTCGCTTTCACTTTCCACGTCGAATATAAGCATAGCAAACTCGTCTCCGCTAAGTCTGCCCACCATATTTGGAAGCTTGACTATGTCTGAAAGGATATCTGCTATACTCGCTATAAAAGTATCTCCCATGGTGTGTCCCATGGTGTCATTTATATTCTTGAAATTGTCTATATCCATGTATATAAAAGCTATCTTCTTGCCATTGGAGTCTGCTTCACCAAGCATCTTACTAAAGTGTTTCTCAAGAAGCACCCTGTTCGGAAGATCTGTGAGTGGGTCATAGTAGGCAAGTCTGTTTAGCTTCTTTTCAAGAGCCCTTCTCTCGCTTATGTCCACTCCTATAAATATATACCCCTCGACAGATCCATCCGCCCCGTGAACCTGGTTTGCGTTCCAAAGAGCTGAAAACTCAATCCCATTCTTTCCAAGAATCGAGAACTCTTTGTTGATTCCGCTTCTTCCATTTACAATACCCATTATCTTTTCAGACATTTCTTTTTTTCTAGACTCACTTATAAACAAGTCTATTGCGCTTTTGCCAAGTGCATCTTTTTCAAAATACCCGGTCATCTTTTCTGCTATGGGGTTCATCCGCTTCACTTTTAAATCATTGTCCAGTATCATTATGAGCACAGGTGACTCTTTTATTATGTTTTCCGAGAAGTCTTTTTCGCTTCTCAGCCTTTCTTCTAAAGCCACTCTCTCAGTTATGTCTGTATGGGAGCCTGCTATTCTAGTCAGCCTTCCGTTTTCATCCCATTCGCCTTTTCCCCTGCTCAGCACCCATCTTATATCGCCGCTGAGACTCACTATTCTATATGTATTTTCATATAGTCCTTCTGCAGACTCTCTATACTTCTCTAAGGTATTTTCAAACCCATTTATGTCGTCTGGATGTATAAATCGCTTCCAGTCTTCATAGTTTAAGTCCAGGGAATTGCCCTCGTATCCAAGTATCTGCTTGTCCTTGTCTGAAAAAAGATATCTTCCAGTCTCAAGATCCCACTCCCATATGCCGTCGTTGACACCTTGGATTATAAGCTGATGCTTTCTATTCAGCCTGTCCAGCTCTTCTTTCTGCATAGCTATTCTGTCGTACTGATCGCTTATCTCGCTTTCCATAGCCACAAGCTCTTCGTAAGCCGAACCCAGCTCGTTGTAGCTTCCTATAGCCATGTTCGTGACCTCTTGGAACATGCAGAGTCTTCTGAGGATTATTCCGTAGAAAACCGCCCCAGTTATCATCACGTATGCCCAGCCTTTATAAACCTCTATCTTGCTTCTATAGTCTGGATTCTCCACAAGGCTTCTTATTATATTGTCTGACAGCAGAACCCAGAGAAATCCCACTGCCACATAGACAGCTATCACCTTGAAAGCTTCCGATTTAGGCGATAGTGTGTTTTTCATATTCAAAAGTTCAAAGTCCTCCACAAAGTCTTTGCTTTGCTCGAAGTCCCCATGTGGCGAATTGTTTATCATATATTTTCACTGTCTCCTTTGACTTCATACGTCTCGATTCTTAAGCAATATTATATCATACAAAGCCAAGCGAACGGGCCCTACTATAAGATATTTATGAATTTTACTGAATTTTTACAAATACTATTTGAGTGGAGATATCAGCTTCTCCATAAAGTCCACGTCGAGATACTGCTCTATCTTCATAAATGTGTCCATATTTACTATCTCCTTGTCGGGGTTCTGGTATTCCAGCCATGCATAGGCGCACCAGGAAAGCGCCCTGAGATACAGGTATGGTGCATATATCTGCACTCTCTCCTCTATTCCCCTGTCACCTGCACTTAAGTTTTTTGCGTAGTGCTTGAAGAAATCCTTTTTTTCATCTCTGCTCAGCACATAGCTTCCCTTCCAGCTTGTAGTCGTCTCAGCTATAAACTGCGTTATATCCTGGCAGGGGTCGCTTATAACCGGCTTCTCCCAGTCTATAAGGTAGCTTCTCTCCTCCCCTATTATGAAGTTGTGGGAGTTGACCTCTGTGTTGTTCACTACATGCCATTTGTCCTGCTTGAAATAAGTTTCTTTATGCGAATTCGCCTCTGCCCAATCCAGAAAGTTCTGAAAGAAGCTCTTTAGCTTTACATCCACCTTGGGGCTGTCCATGTAATCACCTAGCCACATTCTGGCTTCTCTAACCCTGGAGCTCAGTATGTCGCTCTCTACTATGAAAGTCTCATCGAGCCCCTCCGTATCTAGCGAGTGGATCTTCCCGAAAATCGTGGCAGCAGTTCTCAGGTCTTTGCTGTAGTCTAGCGGAACCCCTTCTAAGAACTCCATCACAAGGACGCCATAGTCCAAGACGTCTTTTTTTCCGTCCACATAGTGCGCCCTCGGTGTAACCCCGCTCAATTCAAGCGCCTTAAGCGCATTGTACTCATACTCTATCTGGTTCTCAAGCCCGAGCTGGCTAGCCGTGTTTGCTCTGAAGACTAGCTTCTTCGCCCTGTCCTCAACTAGGTAATTTATATTGTACTCGCCTTGCGCCAAAAATCGGATTTTGAAATCCCTCTCAAGTCCCAATTTCTCAGCGAGGTTTTTAGCTTCTATATAGCTTTTTATCCTACTCTCTAGCCCATTTTTCATCGGCGCTTCCACCCTCTCTGTACTTTCTTAGAAAGTCTATAGTGTTTCGGGGAGCTGTTCCGGATTCTTCAAAAGCTCCTAGCTTGTTCATCAAGTACTCAAAATCGTCCCCAGTGTCTATGTCCCGCTGCTTAGTCACCAGCCCGACCGAAAGGCCTTGGCTGTTTATCTGCCTAAATGTGCCCTCCAAGACGGTGTTGCAGCCCCATTTCATGTCCTCTGAAAATATCTCGCTCTGCACTTCCTTCATGCCAATGAGGTAGTAGCCTCCGTCCAACGTAGGGCCTACGCACATGTCGTTTGACTCTAGCTGAACAAACGACTCTTCCAAGCACTCCAGGTCTATTTCCGGGACATCGCTTCCCATAAGCACCACTTCATCGTAGCCCATTTTGAACACAGCTTCAAAAGCGTGCTTCATCCGATCACCAAGCGTTTCTCCATGCTGTGGGAACGCCTTGACATCCTCCGGCAGCAGCTCTGACAGTATTCTGAATTCGTCCTCTGGGGTGTAGGACACGTATACATCTATCTCCGGCTCAAGCTTCCCCATAACTCCGAATATATCTCTGAGGAAACAGCTGTGTATCTCAGCGCATTCCTCCGGAGAAAGCACCTCCATAAGTCTCGTCTTTGTCTTTCCAGGTATCGGCACTCTGGTCATAAGTATAATAGCTTTCATCATCTGCACTCCCTATACATCTTATTGAGTTCCTCTGTGTCCTTCCCCAGCACGTAGAGTATCTTGATCTTGTGCATAAAGAGAAGCGTCCTGAGCGATCCGCCAGACTTGAACCTCCTGGCCGAGCTTCCTATCCGCTCCGGCAGCAGCTTCATCTTTCCGGCCTTTCTGAGCCTTAAGCTTATCTCGAAGTCCTCCATAAGCGCAAGCTTTGGATATCCGCCTATGGACTCGAATAGATCTCTTCTCAAGAAGAGCGACTGGTCTCCGTAGTACATGCCGGAGTGCTTGGCCCTCCAGTTTGAAGTCCAGGTTATAAACCGAATTACAGCATCAGTGTAGTCGTAGAAGTATATAGAAAAGCCTCCTCCGATATAGCCTTCAGATATGGCGACTTCAATTGCGCTTATTGAATTCTCGTCCACTATGCTGTCCGAGTGCACAAACCAGAGTATATCGCCCTTGGCCATGCTTGCACCGGCGTTCATCTGGTTCGCCCTGCCTCTTTCGCTTTCGACAACAACAGCCATATTGCCGGCTATTTCCACAGTTCTGTCGGAGCTTCCCCCGTCCACAACTATTATCTCCTTGTCGCCTCTAAGTCTGTTTAACTGTTCTAGCAGCTTTGAAATAGTGCTCTCCTCGTTCAGCACCGGCACAATTATAGATATCATCTTGACTCACCACTCATACAAACTATCCTCTCTCTCTTTAATTCAACTGAAACTTCCTCTCCCAGTTCAAAGACTTCAGTCTTTTCTGCCGTGCACTTAAGCTCTATTCCGCCTGAGCGTACAGTGTAGTGGATTCTGTCGCCAGCATACCGTCTGCTTGCGATAGTCCCGCTTGCTGCTCCAGCCTTTGCCTGTGAAATCTTGACGTCTTCCGGCCTGACCATAAGCTTTGCATATCCGTCTACACAGTCCAGCTTAAACTCCCCGAAAGCTGTGGCTACTATTCCGTCTGAGGAATCACCCTCTATATAGCTTGCGTCCCCGAAAAAGCTTGCTACCTCAGGCGAATTCGGCCTTTCGTAAAGCTCCACAGGCGTTCCGAATTGAAGCAGTTCTCCACCCATCATGATGGCTATTCTGTCCGACATGGTCATGGCATCTTCCTTGTCATGTGTCACAAGCACCGTTGTTATCTTTAGCTCTTTCTGTAGCTCTGATATCAGCGCCCTCATATTCTCCTTAAGCCCTGTGTCCAAGTTCGAAAAAGGCTCGTCTAGAAGCAGCACCTTAGGCTCAACTGCAAGCGCCCTGGCTATGGCCACCCTCTGCTTCTGGCCTCCTGAAAGCTCACTTGGATATTTCTTCCCGAATCCATCCAGCCTCACCAATTTGAGCGTCTCGTCCACTTTTCTGGCCCTGTACGCTCTGTCTTTCTTCATCATCTTGAGTCCAAAGTCCACGTTCTTCTCTACAGTCATATGCGGAAAGAGGAGGTGGTCCTGAAATACGATTACAGCTCCTCTCTTTTCGGCGGCGACGTCTAATACCGACTCCCCGTCGAACTTTATATCCCCGCCATCCAAACTCAGCAGCCCTGATATAAGCTTGAGCGTGGTGGTCTTTCCACAGCCTGAAGGCCCCAGCAGTGATACAAGCTCTCCGTTTTCCACAGTGAGGTCTAGCGACCTGAGCACCTCTTCTCTTTCGAACTTCTTTCTAGCTCCTACTAGCTCTATCCTTGACATCTGCTCCCTCCAAACTAAAAATAGAATTTGTCCTTGTCTCCATAGTATAATTTTACACCTTTTTCTATGGCAAAGAGAATCACAAGTGTTACAACTACAAACACAAGGCTGTAAGCCGAAGCCATGGACCTGTCTCCACTCTGTATATAGGGTACCATCATCATAGGGTAAGTCACCAGATTCCCTCCTCCTATCAGAAACGTCAAAAAGTACTGGCTGAAGGAGACTATGAACATAAGGCTTCCAGCCGATGCAATCCCTGGAGATATGACAGGCAGTGTTATGTATATAAAGGCTTTGAACGGTCCAGCCCCAAGTACTCTGGCTTGATCCTCTAGCCGCTCTCCTGTGATCTCGAATATATCTGTGAATATCCGTATACCGTATGGAATTGTAGTTATCATATGCACCAGAACAACCCCCGCAAAGGTGTTTGAAAGCCCCAGCTTTATAAATACGCTGTGTATACCCATGGCCACCGCCATAGACGGCACTATTATCGGCGCTATCGAGAGCAGCTTCACCACACGCTTCCCTCTGAACTCATATATCCCGAGTGATTTTCCTGCAAGTACGCTTGCCACAAGCGAAAGGAATGTCACCACAGCGGACAGCTTGAAGCTGGTCACAAGGCTTTTTACAGCCCCGCTACTTGGTCTGAAGACATGGGAAAGCCCCCTTGTACTGTACTCTGTTGGAAGCAGCTCAGGCCATGGCCAGCTCTTTGCGACGCTCCAAAGCACAACTGTAGCTAGTGGGGCTATAAAGGCGAGTACAGTCAGCTTCGCCCAAACTCCACTCCATGCAGTATTTTTTCTCATCTAATCACCTGCCATACTTTCTGATTTTTTCGAACAATTTCTGGTACGCCATCAGCATGACAAAAGACATAGCTGCCGATATCATACTTATCGCCATGGCATAGGGCCTGTTGCTCCAGTCGGGATTTATGTACTGCACATAGGCCTCGACCGGGATTGCCCTAGGGCTTGTAGGCCCCAGCAGATACGGTATTTCAAAAGCTCCAAATGAAAATGCAAATATTATTATAAAAGAAGAGAATATCGTAGGGGTGGATATGGGAAGAAGTATATTGCTTAAGATCTGCCTGTCTGTAGCCCCAAGGTTTCTGGCTGCATCTACAAGGTTTTCGTTTATGCCCCTGAGCACAGAGTATGTCACCATGGCTATGTAGGGCGCTCCTTTCCAGACATAAGCAGCTATTATCCCTACACCGCCTCTGTCGAAAAGCAGGCTTGGGAACTGCTCTTGTGCTTCTATAAATCCAATGGTATATGCGAGCCTAGCCAGTATCCCGCTCTGCGACAGTACACTGTAGGCCAGCAGCGATGCCACTAGATGAGGCACAACTACGGGCAGTTTGTAGGCGATCCGCTCCGCCTTCAGTCTGTCTCTGCTCTTTAGCAACATATATGCTAGCATGACTCCAAAAACAACTGCAATCGCCGAAGATACAGCTGAGGTCTTTAAGCTAAAGAGCAAAGACTTGTAGAATCCCGATGCACTTAGGGCTTTAGCGTAGTGCTCCGCTGTAAGGTTGAATCGCCCCTCTAACGGAGAATATCCCAGGCTCTGTAGAAAGCCTAGGATAAGTCCAGCCGCAAATATGCCCAGAAGCACTGCAAGCGCAGGCAATAGCAGCAAATACGGTTTTATCTTTTTTTTAAGTTTCAGTTTCATTTATACCACTCTCTCTAGAGCAGGTTCTCTGCCCATATTTCCTCTATTATAGGCACCAGGTTTGCAGGCATCTCAGGGACTCTGCGCTCTAGGAGCACGTCTTGAGCCAACACCCCTTTTCCTATGTCCACCTTGTCGAATAGGGCTTTTTCATCGTCGCTCATCTTAGCCGAGTCGACTACAGGAAGGTCTCCCCAGTTTGCCGGGTCATACTTTGAAGCCTGAGCTTCGGGGCTCATTATATAGTCTATTACAGCCATCGCTCCGTCTTTGTTTGGAGCGTTGAAAGGTATAGACACAAAGTGAGTGTTACCTATAGTTCCCTTTTCAAATACAAAGCTATTTGCAGTTTCAGGGTACTCCCCTGTAGATATCTTGGATGCTACTATATTCGGAGTGTAGCTCATGCTCATTGTAACTTGACTGTCTGTAAACATATTGTCAAGCTGAGCTATGGTTGCAGGGTATGTCTCTCCCTCTCTCCACAGATATGGTTTCAGCTCTTTTAAATAGTCTATTGCCGGCTTTATGGCAGCTTCCACTGTGGCCTTGTCTGCCTTCATGTCCATAAACTGCTCATATCCAACTATATCGTATATTATATTTCTCACAAATGCACTCCCAGTGAAGTCTGGCGGTGCTGGATAAGTGAACTGTCCTGGGTTCTGCTTTGCATATTCAAGCAGCTCTTCATGTCCTGAAAGAGTGCCTTCCATTCTCGCATCGTCTTTTATCATTATAAGCTGAGCTTTTCCGTAAGGCGCCTCGTATCCCTCTATAGGAAATCCAAAGTCGAATTTAGTCTCAGGGTCCTCTGCATCTATATACTTCTCGAAGTTGGGAAGCTTATCTGTAAAAGATCCGTAGAGCAGCTCATTTGTCTTGGCAGTGTAGAAATTCTCTCCGTTTATCCACACCACATCCATAGTGCCCTCAGAGTCCATCTGCTTTTCGCTTTGAAGCTTGTTCAGGATGTCCTCTATGTCCATAGACACCCTGTTCAGAGTTATATCGTATTTTTCCTTTAAGCTCTCTGCAAGGTATCCATCTATCCAGTCGTTTGTAAGCTGGCTTCCGCCCCAGCCGTAGAAGTTGACCTCTGTCCCTCTGGCATCTTCAAGTACAGCATCCCAGTTTTTTTCCTGGGTATTAGCTGGCTTTTCTTCAGCTTCCTTCGTCTCGCTTCCACATCCCGCCATGCCGAATGCCATGACAAATGAAAGCAGCAGTGCTATTAGCTTTTTCATATCAAAACTCCTTTTCTTTCTTATTATTTGTTTAAGCGTACTATGATTAAAGTCTATCTTAGTTTTCATTCGAATGTCAATTTAAAGCGATTTACTTTTATCTATCGATTTTATGATTTTCATAGATTTTCTTCGCTATGTAAACAAAAGCAAGCTATTATCCATAACTTGCTTTTGTAAAACTACTTCTCCATTGGCATGCTCTTGTCTGCAGACCATTCATATATAGAAGCTTCGTAATTTCTAACTTTTTCAAAGCCCACGGCTCTGAGTATCGAGGAAACATACCCCGATCTTATACCCATCGTTCAGTAAACTACGAAGTCATCTTCTGGCTTGACTCCCACTTCTGCCATTATCTTTTTTATCTCATCTGGAGACTTTGGAGTTGCATCTTCGTTCAGCAGTTCGCTCCAAACCAGGTGCTTGGCTCCCTTGATATGCCCTCCTCTGGCTTCTCCTGCATTTTGGCTTCCTTTGAACTCTTTTTCAGTTCTGACGTCTATTATAGTAGTCTTTCCGAGATTTTCGTAGACATAGTCTTTGTCAGCTCTATAGCTTTCGTCGAAATCCTGAAGCGCTAGCCCTGTAGAAGGCTTTGGCGCAGACGTCTCTTCTTTAGTAGTCTCATATCCTAGGTCTTTCCACTGCTGAAGCCCTCCATATAGAAGCTTCACATTGTCAAGCCCTGCCATTCTCATCTGCCATACGTTTCTTCCGTCAGGCCCTGGACCAGACAGTACGTCAGAGTAGAACACTATAGTTTTATCATTTGTAACTCCATAAGACTCAAGCTTTTTTGTAAGCTCTTCTTTGTCCAATGTAGTTCCCCAAAGCGCATCTCCAGGCTTTCCCTCTACTTTGGAAAAGCTGTGGAAACCTGTGTTTATGGCTCCAGGTATGTGTCCTTTTGCATAAGCGTCAGGCTTATTGTCATCGAATATTATTACATTTGGATCTTCAAGCAACTCGCTCAGTTCTTGAGGAGTTATGAATATGTCTGGGTTTGCATAGCCTGAAAAATCTACCTTTTCAGCCGCTTCTCCAGACTTCTTCGCCGACTGAGAACCACACGCACTCAGCACGACAGTCATTGCAGCTAGCAATGCTACAAGGTAAAACAGTCTGTTTTTACGCACTCTTTTCATCTCCTTTGTTTTGAAAGTTTTTTAAAGTTTTTTCCTCCAGGATTGTCCTGGATAAAAATATAGCAACAATCGCAGCCAGTGCAAAGAGTATACCTGATGTGATAACCTTTGCATTACCCGTGAATGCTTCTTTAAAATATGAGTGGATAAGTATCATGGGCAGCTGCCCTATGGCCGTCCCTATAAGGAAAGACCTGTATCTCATGGATGTAAGCCCCGACGCATAGCTTACAAGGTCAAAAGGCAAAGATGGAATCAGCCTGGCCATAAGCACCAAGTGTTTACCGTATTTCTCAAACACACCACCTACTCTCTCCAACTTGAACCTTGAGATCAACTTTTCTGATGCTTTTCTGCCGTAAGCTCTTGCTATCCAGAAACAGGCTGAAGCCGCTACCAGAGAAGCTGTCCAAGAGATCAGCACACCTTTAGAAAAGCCGAACAGCTCTGCATTCGCAATCACAAGTATATCCCTTGGCAGTTGAGCCACCACCGACTGAAACACCATAAGAAGCGATGAAGCTATAGTCGAAAAGCTTCCAAATGAATCTATATATCCCTCTAAAAGCCCTTGGTCTAAGTTCTCCATTATGAACAGTGCCTGCTTTGTATTTTGCTGAATTGGTTCAAAAGTAAAGTAAAGTAAAACCATAACAATTATAGTTCCAGCCTTAAAGACTGTGGATTTTTTCATAGAACCACTGCTCCCACGTATAGTTTTTTTGAATAATATTACATCTATATATATTCTATTTTTATGAACAGGAGTAATTATAGCATAATTGATTATTCTTTAGTTAACTTATCTATCAGCTTGTCATTCGTTTTATCTATGTATTTTTATTTATATATTTGTTTTATCTATAACTTTTTTTATACTTCTCTCTTCATTTTTCTTTCAGCTTGTTGTACTGTATCTATATCAAACGACAGAGACTGGAGGATTTCCTATGAAAAAAGTTATATTCGACTGCGACAACACCATGGGAGTGTGCGAAAAAGATGTGGACGATGGGCTTGCCCTGCTTTACCTGCTAGGAAGAGCTGATGTGTCTCTACTTGGAGTTACAACCACTTTTGGGAACAGCTCTATAGATGTGGTTCAAGCCAACACCATGGCCATGTTTGAAGAGCTCAGCCTTGCCCAAGAGATCCCCTTGGCAAAGGGCGCTGGAGCGGGCGAAGACAGAAGAAGCGAAGCTTCCAAGTTTTTGCTCGAGAGTGCGAAGCGCTCCCCCGGAGAGATAAGCCTTTTGGCCACAGGATCACTTACAAATCTATATGGCGCCTATCTCCTTGACAACGACTTTTTCAGCTATCTAAAGGAGATTGTCATAATGGGCGGAGTAAAGGAGCCTCTGATCATAAATCAAAGAGAGATGAACGAGCTCAACTTTTCAGTCGATGCGGCTGCCGCCTACAATGTGCTAAAGCATGGAAAAAACATCACAGTGATAACCGGGCATATCTGCCTTCAGGCACTCTTTGGAAAGGAGACATACTCAAAGCTTATGAAGTCTCCATCCAATCCTGTTTTCAAGTATATACAGGAGAAAACGCTGCCTTGGTTTAACTTTATAGGGCCGGCCTTTGGAGTCGAAGGCTTCTACAACTGGGATGTAGTCGCCGCCGTATACCTCACAAACCCAGAGATATTCAAGGACAGTTTTGAGTATATCTGCTCCGAACCTGAAGAGCTTACGCGAGGATATCTAAATCCTTGCTGTTCTTCCGATGGATACAGTTTGAACATACCCACCGACATAGTTGAAAAAGAGCGTTTCGATGAGCTTGTTTTCTCGGCTTGGGAGAACGCATTTTAACTATAGTTTCTATCTATGGAGTGTAGATTTATCATAGTTTATTTATATTTAGATTGTCTTTGGTTTTATTGTATAATTCTTGGTGGAGATATGGTTTAACATTTAAATCTTAGGAGGTTTATATATGAAAAGATTTGTAAGTACTTTTTTAGCTGTAACTGTGCTGGCTTCTTCTCTACTATTTGTAGGATGCAGCTCTAATGAAGAAGGCTCTTCTAGCGAAAGCACTTCTGCTGAAAGCAACTCTGCCGAAGATAAAGCTGAAGAAAAAACTGAAGAGAAGCCTGAAGAAAAGGAAGAGGCTGAAGCTTCATACCAGTACTACACCGCCGATGAAACTAAGGCAAAAATAGAAAACAAAGAGGATATGTACATCCTAGATATCCAGGTTGAAGACGAGTTCAACGCACACCACATAGAGGGCGCTGTAGCTACTTACGCTTACCCTGTAAAGAGCGACGAAGATAAGGCTAAGCTAGACGCTGTACTTCCTGAGCTTGAAGCAGGAACAGAGCCTATACTTGTAGTCTGCCCTGGAGGTGCTGGTGGCGCCACTAGAACTATAGACTACCTGACTGAAAAGGGAGTAGCGGCTGACCGTCTTTTTATACTTGAAAACGGCCAAAGCAAATGGCCTCACGACGAGCTACTTGCAAAATAGTATATAAAACAAAACGCCAGACCGGCTATGTGAACTGATCCTTGTCAAGTAGACAGGTAATTAAATTAAACATCATGGTATTAGGTTAATAGTGCTTGATTTCGATATTCAATCGGAGTCAGGCACTTTAATCTTTTTTGATATCTGCTCTCGTTGTAGAACTTTATGTAACTCCCGATCTTCT